>NZ_JABAEE010000008.1:0-113343 GCF_023701885.1 Pseudomonas sp. CG7
CCACAACGCCACCCCATCCCCCAGCCACGCCGCGCCATACAACACCCGCCATTGGTTGGCCGCGACACAGACCAATCCCGGCAACAAGGCCAGATACAAGGAACGCTTGAATAGCAGCAACATCACCAGCGGCAGCAATACACCAAAGAAACCGAACATCAGCCGCGACGAGAACAGCACCGCCAGCAGCAATGCCGTCGCGGCCAGGCAGCGCGCTTCCAAGGTGGGCGTCTGCCAACAGCGTGCCACCCATAACCCACGCACCAACGTAGGCATGACATTCAAGGTGGCGGGGTCGGGAATGAACAAGCGATAAGGAATTTCGCTGACGGCACTGAACAGCAACAGCCAACCCAGGTACCGCCATCGCGCATTATCGGCGCCGCTGCGCGCCAGGTTCGCCGCCATCGCCAGGCAGAACCACGGGAACGCCAGGCGTCCCGGCACGTACAGCCAATCGGCGGAAAAACCGACATATCGCAGGTGATCGAGCACCATCGACAACAATGCCAGCCATTTGAGCAGGTCCAAGGCACCGTCGCGCCGATTCATGTGTGCGTCGGCCCTGGGACGTTGTGATTTTCTGACAGAAACATCACTTATGTTCCCTCGCTAATCTTGGGTAAAGTGCGCACCAACATAGACCACGACGTTGCGGACTCAAGCACGTCGAACCAAGGAACCCCCACCCGGGAATTCCGCCAGGGATCTCTTACCCAGGACTCTCTATTCAAGGAGCAAGGCCATGACCGACAAGAGCCAACAATTCGCCAGCGACAACTATTCCGGCATTTGCCCCGAAGCCTGGGCGTTCATGGAAAAAGCCAACCAGGGCCACCAGCGCGCCTATGGCGACGACGAATGGACCCACCGCGCGGCGGATGATTTCCGGGCCTTGTTCGAAACCGACTGCGAAGTATTTTTTGCATTCAACGGCACCGCGGCCAACTCCTTGGCGCTGTCGTCACTGTGCCAGAGTTACCACAGCGTGATCTGCTCGGAAACCGCCCACGTCGAAACCGACGAATGCGGCGCGCCGGAATTTTTCTCCAACGGTTCCAAGCTGCTGGTGGCTCGCACCGAAAACGGCAAGCTGACCCCCGAGTCGATCCGCGAGATCGCCCTCAAGCGCCAGGACATTCATTATCCCAAGCCGCGCGTCGTGACCCTGACTCAAGCCACGGAAGTCGGCAGTGTCTACACGCCGGATGAAATCCGCGCCATCAGCGTTACCTGCAAGGAACTGGGGCTGAACCTGCACATGGACGGCGCACGGTTTTCCAATGCCTGCGCTTTCCTCGGCTGCACTCCAGCCGACCTGACCTGGAAAGCCGGCGTGGACGTGCTGTGCTTCGGCGGCACGAAAAACGGCATGGCGGTTGGTGAAGCGATCCTGTTCTTCAACCACGACCTGGCCGAAGACTTCGACTACCGCTGCAAACAGGCCGGGCAGTTGGCTTCGAAAATGCGCTTCCTCTCCGCGCCTTGGGTCGGCCTGCTGCAAAACGACGCCTGGCTCAAGCACGCCCGCCACGCCAACCGCTGCGCACAACTACTGGCAGAACTGGTCAGCGACATTCCCGGCGTGGAGCTGATGTTCCCGGTCCAGGCCAACGGCGTGTTTCTGCAACTCTCGGAACCGGCCATCGCCGCACTGACGGCCAAGGGCTGGCGCTTCTACACCTTCATCGGCAAGGGCGGCGCACGCTTCATGTGCTCGTGGGATACCGAGGAAGCGCGGGTGCGGGAACTGGCGGCTGATATTCGGGAAGTGATGAGCGCCTGAAGCAACGACCGATATCTTCGGTTTTTTGGGCGCTGGGGGCTTTTAAGCTTTTGTGGCGAGGGAGCTTGCTCCCTCGCCACAGATAAATCCCTCCAAGTACAAGTAAATCCCTCCAGGCACAGAGGGATTTACATCTACCCGAGCGAGCAAATCAAAACTCGATCCGCACATCCCCCTTCGGCACGCTGCAGCACGACAGGATATAACCCTCGGCCTCGTCGTCCTCGGTGATCCCGCCGTTGTGCTCCATCTCCACTTCCCCGCCCAGCTTAAGCACCTTGCAGGTGCCGCAGATGCCCATGCCGCAGGCCTTGGGGATCATCATGCCGAGCTTGGCGGCGGCGGCGGGGACGGTTTCTCCCGGCCCCACGCGAATGCTCTTGCCAGAAGAAGTGAATTCCACCAGGTGCAGGTCCGCCGCATCGACTTCCGGGG
Source organism: Pseudomonas sp. CG7 (assembly GCF_023701885.1). Lineage (NCBI taxonomy): Bacteria > Pseudomonadati > Pseudomonadota > Gammaproteobacteria > Pseudomonadales > Pseudomonadaceae > Pseudomonas > Pseudomonas sp. CG7. The sequence goes on from NZ_JABAEE010000008.1 coordinate 2,222, forward strand.
CGTCGGCTGCCTGTTCGGCCTGTTCCACGGCATCGGCGCGGGCTTCCGGTGGCGTGGCGCCGAAGGACTCCTCGTGATAACGCTTCATGTCGTAGCCGGCCGCTTCCAACAAGCGCTTGACCGCGGTCATGTACGGGGTCGGCCCGCAACAGAACACCTCGCGCTCAAGGAAGTCGGGCACCATCAATTCCCGCATCTTGTGGGTCAGGTAACCGCGATACCCGGCCCACGGCTCGCCCAGGCCATGCTTTTCGCAGATCAGGTGCAAGCTGAAGTTGTCGATCCGCGACGCCATGTGTTCCAGCTCGCGGTGGTAGATGATGTCCTTTGGCGAGCGGGCGCTGTGGATAAAGGTCATGTCGACATTGGCGTTGGTGTCGTAAAACCAACGGGCCATGGACATGCACGGCGTGATTCCCACGCCACCGCTCAGGTAAAGGACCTTGGGGCTCGGGAAATCGATGGCGTTGAACAACCCCACCGGCCCGTGCACCGCCAGTTCCTGGCCTTCGTGCAGGGTGTCATGCAACCAGTTGGAGACCTTGCCCCCCGGCACGCGCTTGATGGTCACCGAGAAACTGTAGGGCACCGACGGCGAGCTGGAGATGGTGTAGGAGCGCATGATCGGCTGGCCTTCGATTTCCAGCTCCAGGGTGACGAACTGCCCGGGCTTGAAAAAGAACATGATCGGCTGGTCGGCCATGAAGCAGAAGGTGCGCACATCCCAGGTTTCCTGGATGACTTTGACGCAACGTACGATATGTCGGCCATTGGCCCAGGTCTGGGTAGTGACCGGGTTCAGGAAGTTATTGGACATGCTGATCTCCACGGCCGACTGTCGGCCTTCATGAGGGCGATTGTGCGCAGGCGCCTGGGTGACCATTTACCTATCTGCGACATTCACATACTTATCGCGACCAGCCCCCAACGACCGGGGCTAGCGCGTCGGGAACAGATTGGGCCATGTCGCCCATGGATAAGGTTGCGCCCCTGCGCGGCCCCACACTCGCCCCAACAGATAAACAAAGTTTTCTGCCTTGCGTAGCACAACCGATTAGTCATTTTTCGCCGGCCACAAAGATGGCCATGAGGATAAAACGATGGACGTCACCACTACCCTGAGCCTGGGCGATCCGCTGGAACCCGCACGCAAGGCCACCGCGCAAATGCTGCAGGAGCGCGAGCGTACCTTTTCGCTGCCGCAACCGTTCTACAGCGATGAGCGCCTGTTTGATATCGACATGCAGGAAATCTTCCAGAAAGAATGGTTGATCGCCGGCATGACTTGCGAGATCCCGGCCAAGGGCAACTACCTGACCCTGCAAGTCGGCAAGAACCCGATCATCGTGATTCGCGGCGCCGACGGTGTGGTGCACGCCTTCCATAACGTCTGCCGCCACCGCGGATCGCGGCTGTGCACCAGCGAAAAAGGCAAAGTCGCCAAACTGGTCTGCCACTACCACCAGTGGACCTACGAGCTGGACGGTCGCCTGCTGTTCGCCGGCACCGAGATGGGCGCCGACTTCGATATGAAGCAGTACGGCCTCAAACCGGTAAACGTGAAGACCGCTGGCGGCTACATCTTCATCAGCCTGGCCGAGAACCCGCCAGCCATCGATGACTTCCTGTCGACGCTGAACCATTACATGGAACCCTACGACATGGAGAACACCAAGGTGGCTGTGCAAACCACCTTGATGGAAAAAGCCAACTGGAAGCTGGTGCTGGAGAACAACCGCGAGTGCTACCACTGCAACGCCTCGCACCCTGAACTGCTCAAGACCCTGCTGGAATGGGACGACGTCACCGACCCACGGGCCGACCAGGCCTTCAAGGACCACGTGGCCGCTTCCGCCGCCGCCTGGGACGCTGAGAAGATTCCTTACGCACACGCCAGCTTCGGCCTGCGCAACCGCATCGTGCGCATGCCACTGCTCAAGGGCACCGTGTCGATGACCATGGACGGCAAGCAAGGCTGCGCCAAGCTGATGGGCCGCATCAAGAACCCGGACCTGGGCTCGATGCGCATCCTGCACCTGCCGCATTCGTGGAACCACTGCATGGGCGACCACATCATCGTGTTCACCGTGTGGCCGATCAGCGCCCAGGAAACCATGGTCACCACCAAGTGGCTGGTGCACAAGGATGCAGTCGAAGGCGTGGACTATGACGTGGCGCGCATGCGCGAAGTCTGGGACGCCACCAACGACCAGGACCGTCGCCTGGCCGAGGAAAACCAGCGCGGCATCAACTCCACCGCCTACCAGCCAGGCCCGTACTCCAAGACCTATGAGTTTGGCGTGGTGAACTTCGTGGACTGGTACAGCGAGCGCATGCTCAACAACCTGGGGGCTGAACCGGCGCCGTACCTCAAGGGCGTTCCAGTCCAGGGCTGACATCAAAGCTTCGCGAGCAGGCTCGCTCCCACATTTGATCTTCGGTGCGCCCAAGATCCCTTGTGGGAGCGAGCCTGCTCGCGAAGGCGGCTCACCATACACCCGATCACTTTGAAGACCACCGCACCGACCCATCCTCCCCATAAAACGTCTCGACACTCTCCTGACGGGCCTGCCTTCAAGGCAGTTCCTCAGAACTGTATGAAATTTGACCTATAGCGATGTGCGCTATGCCAGCCGCGGCTTGCAGCGTTTGGCGAACAAGTTATCCACATGGCCACCCACAGCAAATGGGGACAAGTGGGATAGGTCAGGCATTTTTTCAGCCGCAAAATGAATAAAAACCGTGACTTATGGAAAACGACGGTTTGCCGACACTATCGGTTGTTTTTTGACCAATACTCTGTAAGCCCTGTAACACCTGGGCTGTAGAGGTGAGCGAACACCTTATCCACAGAAGCGCCAACAGTGTCTGGGGGTAAATTTGACGATTCTGTGGAAAACCCTTTGGACGGCATGTAAATCAAGGTTTTCCCGTGGTTTTCCTGATAAAAAAGATCGTTTGATCACTTTATGATCAATTCCATGAGCGGCCCGGCCCGTCTGGCTTGCAGCGTAGAGCGAACATCTTATCCACAGAAGCGCCAACAGAGATTGGGGGCAAGTTTCGGCCGGAAGGGATCGTTATTCACAAACAAAAGCCAATAAAAACCGTGGGTTAGGTTGGCTGTTTTTTGATCGCAGGCCTGGAGCGCCTGGTTTGCATGGGGTGCAGCGAGGGGCGAACAGGTTATCCACAGAGGCGCGCACAGGGATTGTGGGTAACACCGCAACACCTTGTGGGAGCGAGCCTGCTCGCGATGAGGCCCGACCAGTCGATATCGATGTTGAATGTCAGATCGCTTCGCGAGCAGGCTCGCTCCCACAAGGGGTTTCTGGTGAGTCCACCACGGAGATCAAGGCCGATGCATGAGGTACGCCTCCCCCGTCACCCGAATCAGCGGGTGCGGGAATACCTGGCAGGTTTTAACGATGCAAAAGCCATGGCGCTCATAAAAGCGCCGGGCGCCGGTATTCGCGGCATAGTCGATCAGGCTCAAGCCCTTGAGCGCCAGTTGGTCGGCACGCTGTTGCGCCAACTCGAGAAAGCGCACGCCGAGCCCCTTGTTACGCCAGCCTTCATGCAGGGCCAGGCTTGAAATATAGAGGGTGTCGGGCACTTCCATGTCGGCGTAGGGCGCCAGGACCGGATCCATCACCGGCGCCGCCAGCGGATCCTCGCGCGTGACATAACAGTGCATCATGCCGATGACCCGGCCATCCGCCTGGGCGACCAAACAGTTCTGGTAGGAAAAATCGACATTCTCTCGGGCATAACGAGCGGCCCCTACTTCCAAGAGGTCCTGCCCTGGCTCCGCCAATTGGCTCCAGATGTAATCCGACGCACCCTCCGAAGAAATCCGGAACAGACGGGCGATCTCCCGTGCATCCGTGGGCAAGGCCGGACGAAATTCAACTTCCATTGCTGGGCTCCAATGCTTGGGCTTGATACGAGCCTCAGTTGCTCCACCAATTCCCTGTGGGAGCGAGCTTGCTCGCGATGGCGTCAGCACAGTCAACCCTGTAGTGACTGATGGATGGCTATCGCGAGCAAGCTCGCTCCCACAGGGATTCAAGGTAAGTCCGGGCTCAGCGAACCACCCCTTCCTCCACCAGCAACTTGAGAATCGCCTCGGCCCCCGCCTCCGGGCTCACGCCCTTGAGCACTTGTCCGCCTCCGCCGCTGGCCTTGGCCGTGGCGGCTTTCATGCGGTCGGCGCCGCTCTTGGCCTTGATCACTTTCAAGCGCTTGGGCCGTGGTTTGGCCGGTTGCAGGGTGGCTACCGCCAGCAGGGTGTCGTCGATCACTTCGACCTCCTCGGCATGCAACGCTCCACGCCGGGCCGGGCCGTAGGCGCTTTGCCGAGGTTTTGGCGCAGCGTTATCCACAGTGGCCAGGAACGGCAGGCGCACTTTGAGACGTCGCCGTTGGCCGCGAGGCAAGGCTTGCAGCACCAGGGCCGCGCCGTTTTCGATGGACTCGACCTGGGCCAGCCCCACCACCAGAGGCCAGCCGAGGTTTTCCGCCAACAAAAACGGCAACATGCCCGAGCCCTCGCCGGTTTCCGCCTGGCTGCCGGTGAGCACCACTTGGGCGCCAGCGTCACGTAGGTAGTCGGTCAAGGCCGGCAGGGCGTCGGCCCCGTCGGGATTTTCCAGGACGTGGAGTTCATCCAGGCCCATGCCCAGGTAGGCGCGCAGGGCCGGCTCGGCCACGTCGCCGGCGTGCAGCACTTGCAAGTCGTTGCCGGCCAGTTGCAGGCCCAGCTCCACGGCCCGGGCGTCCTGTTCGGCCCGTCGAGGTCGACCAGAGGTCGGGTGGGCGCCAATGGAGACGAGGCTGATCACTTGGGTACTCATGAACGTTTCCTTAGCTTAAGCCGCATCGCGCTTGGCTTCGTTGCGGTAAGCCTCTACCGCCGCGATCAAGGCCTGGAGCATCGCCGCGCTGTCACCAATCACCGACAGGTCTGCCCGTCTGATCATGTCGCAGCCCGGATCGAGGTTGATCGCCACCACCTTGTCGCAGGCGCCAATGCCTTGCAGGTGTTGGATCGCCCCGGAGATCCCCACGGCCACATAGACCCGCGCCGTGACCCAAGTGCCGGACGCACCGACCTGGCGATCCCGGGCCATGAAGCCATCGTCCACCGCCACCCGCGAAGCGCCTTCGGTGGCGCCCAGGGCGGCGGCGGCCTGGTGGAACAGTGCCCAGTCCTTGACCCCGTTGCCGCCGGAGAAAATGAATTCGGCCTCGGCCATCGGGATCGCACCCGGGTCCACCGCCACCGCACCGAGGTCTTCGATCCGCGACAAACTGCGGGCCACGCTTGTGGATAACTCCACCGGCAAGGCTTCGTGACGGGTTTCGCTGACCGGCTCGGCACATTCGGCCGCCGCCAGGATCAAGCGCGCCAACGGCCGTGCGAGGTCTTGCAGGCCCGCACCGGCGCGGCCGATGCACTCCTCGCCCTTGACCTGCCACACCCGCGTGGCCGGACGCTCGCCCAGGGCTGCGGCAAAGCGCCGGCCCAATTCACCACCACCGCTGCGACTGTCAGGCAGCAGCCAATGGCGTGGGTTGAACTGGTTATCCACAGCCCGCAGGCCCTGAACGCGTTGCTCCGGTGCATAACCGCTGAATTCCTCGCCATCGAGCACCAGCAAGCGGTCCACGCCTGCGGTGGCGAAGGCGCTTTCCTTGTGCTCGCCGAAGACCACCGCCATCACCGCACCGTCGCTGCCGGCCAACTGATGGGCCAGGCCCAGCAGATCGCGGTCGTGACTGCTGAGGCGGCCGCCGACCATGTCCGGGACGACGCAGATGTGTAACGCCGGTTGCGGCACCTGATGCAGCGGCAATTGCACTTCAACGGCGGCGGTGCGTTTGCTCGCCCCACCTTGCTGGGCACCGCTGCGATCGATCCGTTTGATCCCATTGGGGCCGATGAAACCGATGCCATGGACGTTCTTGCGAATGCCGCCGGTGGGGCCCATCCAGCTGTGCTGCACCGGTTGCATGGCCGCGTGCAGTGGGTGCAGGCGGTTGCGGGCGATCCACTCGGCGCGAGGGTCGCGGCGGATGATGTCGCTCATTAATGCACCTCCGCGGGTTCACGTTTGGCCGGGGCCACGGGCTTGCTCGGGGCCGCGTCTTCCAGCAGCGCATCGGCCACCAGTTCGGCAATGTCCTTGATCATCGGCCGTGGTTCGACCACGCCTTCGAGCATCGCGGTGCACTGTGGACAACCCACGGCCACCAGCTCGGCACCGGTTTCGCGGATGTCGTCCATGCGCATGTCCGGGATGCGCTGCTTGCCCGGGATGTCGGTGATCGGCGCGCCACCGCCACCGCCGCAGCAACGGGAACGGAAACCGGAACGCTGCATCTCCTTGACCTCGATGCCCAGCGCCCGCAGCACTTGGCGCGGCGCCTCGTATTCGCCGTTATAGCGGCCCAGGTAGCACGGGTCGTGATAAGTCACGCTGTCGCCCTTGTGCTGGCCAAGATTCAGCACCCCGGCGTCGATGATCTCCGCCATATAGGTGCTGTGGTGCTGCACCAGGTAGTTGCCATCGAAGGCGCCGTATTCGTTTTTCAGCACGTGGAAGCTGTGGGGGTCGCAGGTGACGATGCGGTTGAAGCTGTATTTGGCCAGGGGCTGGATGTTGCGCTTGGCCAACAGCTGGAACGTCGCTTCGTCACCCAGGCGCCGGGCCACGTCGCCGCTGTCGCGTTCTTCGAGGCCGAGCACGGCGAAGTCGATCTTCGCCGCCTTGAGCACCTTGACGAAGGCGCGCAGGGTCCGCTGGTTGCGCATGTCGAAGGCACCGTCGCCGCCCCAGAACAGCACGTCGGTGGATTTCTTCTCGCTGAGCAGGTTCAGGTTCAGGTCCGCCGCCCAGTTCATCCGCCCACCCGGGGCGAAGCCGCCAGGGTTGTCGGTGGCGATGAGGTTTTCCAACACCTCGGCGCCCTTGTTCGGCGTGGCGCCTTTTTCCAGGGTCAGGTGGCGGCGCATGTCGACGATGGCATCGACGTGCTCGATCATCATCGGACATTCCTCGACGCAGGCTCGGCAGGTGGTGCAGGACCAAAGGGTCTCGGCATCCACCAGGCCGTTGACGATGGGCTGGTGCGGGTTGCCACTGTGCTCGCCCACGGGTTTGCCCGGGTAAGGGCTACCGGCGAATTTCGCATCGGTGCCGCCGGCCAGGCCGACGACCATGTCCTGGATGAGTTTTTTCGGGTTCAACGGCTGGCCGGCGGCGAACGCCGGGCAGGCCGCTTCGCACTTGCCGCACTGCACGCAAGCGTCAAAGCCGAGCAGTTGGTTCCAGGTGAAATCCTTGGGTTTTTCCACGCCCAGCGGTGCGGCGGGGTCGGTCAGGTCCAGCGGCTTCAAGCCAGTGGAACGGCCACCACCAACGCGCTCGGCGCGGCGGTGCCAGGCCAGGTGCAGGGCACCGGCGAAGGCGTGCTTCATCGGCCCGCCCCAGGTCATGCCGAAGAACAATTCCGACACGCCCCACAACACGCCGACGCCCAGGATCGCCGCCACCAGCCAACCACCGAAGTTTTCCGGCAGGATGCCCGCCACCGGCAAGGTCACCAGGAAGAACGACGCCGAGAAGGCCAGCAGGCTTTTTGGCAGGCGCATCCACGGGCCTTTCGACAAACGCCCTGGCGGGTTGCGCCGACGCAGGTACATGAAGATCGCGCCAACGAACATCACCGCCGACATCAGCAGCAACGCATAGCCGAGGAAGCGGTTATGCAGGCCAAACCCGTGGACCAGGATCGCCAACACAATCGACGCCACCGCACCACCGGCCGTGGCAACGTGGGTGTTGGCAATGTATTTGTCCCGCGCCACCACATGGTGCAAATCCACCATGTAGCGCTTGGGCATGGCAAAGAGGCCACCGATCAGGTCGACCTTGGACGGTCGTCCCCGGCGCCACATGTTCACCCGCCGCAAGGCGCCAAGGACCGCGAGGCCGATGGCTGCGAACAGCAGGATTGGAAGAAGGGTGTTCAACATAGGTGTTGCTCCCAAAGACCTCAGGGTCTTGCAGGTCGAGATGCCTTACTCGGTGCCTGTGGGAGCGAGCTTGCTCGCGATTGCATTCTGTCAGTCACATTTGCATTGACTGACCCACCGCTTTCGCGAGCAAGCTCGCTCCCACAGGATCATGTGCAAGCCGTTAGAAATCCTTGCACAACCGCAGGGCGTCGTAGATGGCCGCGTGGGTATTACGCTGGGCCACGCAGTCGCCGATGCGGAACAGCAGGTAGCCATCGCCGCTCTGTTCCAGGCACGGCTGGGGCTTGATCGCGAACAGGGCTTCGACGTCGATCTGGCCCTTGTTGCGCGAACCCTCCTTGAGCGCGTAGTAGATTTCTTCGTCCGGCCGCACGCCGTTCTCCACCACCACCTGGTCCACCACGCGTTCTTCCTTGGCGCCGGTGTATTCGTTCTCCAGCACCGCCACCAGCTTGTCGCCTTCGCGGTAGACCTTCTCCAGCATCATGTCCCCGGTCATGATCACTTCCTTGGGGTACATGCTGCGGTAGTAGGTGGGGAACGACGTCCCGCCAATGGCCACGCCCGGCTTGATGTCGTCGGTGACGATCTCGACCTGGCTGCCCTTGTCGGCGAGGAAGTCGGCCACCGACATGCCGGTGAACTCGCAGATGGTGTCGTAGACCAGCACGTTCTTGCCCGGCGCGACCTTGCCGTCGAGCACGTCCCAGCTGCTGACCACCAGCCCTTCGGCGGCGCCCCAGTGTTCGTTCTGCTCCAGGAACGGATGGCCGCCGACGGCGAGCACCACCACATCCGGACGCAGGTCCATGATGGTCGGCGCATCAGCCGCCACGCCCAGGCGCAGGTCGACCTTCAACCGCGCCAGTTCCAGCTGGAACCAACGGGTGATACCGGCGATCTGGTCCCTTTGCGGGGCCTTCGAGGCGGTGGTGATCTGCCCGCCGATGAATTCCTTCTTCTCGAACAGGGTCACATCGTGCCCACGTTCGGCGGCCACGCGCGCGGCTTCCATCCCGGCCGGGCCGGCACCGACCACCACGACTTTGCGCTTGGGCCCGGTGGACTTCTCGATGAGGTGCGGCACGCCCATGTATTCACGGGACGTCGCGGCGGTCTGGATGCACAGCACGTCCAGGCCTTGGTACTGGCGGTCGATGCAGTAGTTGGCGCCGACGCACTGCTTGATCTGGTCGATCTGGCCCATCTTGATCTTGGCGATCAGGTGCGGGTCGGCGATGTGGGCACGGGTCATGCCGACCATGTCGACGTAACCGCCCTCCAGGATCCGCGTGGCCTGGTTCGGGTCCTTGATGTTCTGCGCGTGCAGCACCGGGACCTTGACCACTTCCTTGATACCGGCGGCCAAGTGCAGGAACGGCTCCGGTGGATAACTCATGTTCGGGATGACGTTGGCCAGGGTGTTGTGGGTGTCGCAACCCGAGCCCACCACACCGATGAAATCCAGCATGCCGGTGTCGTCGTAGTACTTGGCGATCTGCTTCATGTCCTCGTGGGACAAGCCGTCCGGGTGGAACTCGTCACCGCACAGGCGCATGCCCACGCAGAAATCGTCGCCCACTTCGGCTCGTACGGCCTTCAACACTTCCAGGCCGAACTTCATGCGGCCTTCAACGCTGCCGCCCCATTCGTCGGTACGCTTGTTGACGCGCGGGCTCCAGAACTGGTCGATCATGTGTTGGTGCACCGCCGACAACTCGACGCCGTCCAGGCCACCGGCCTTGGCCCGGCGCGCGGCCTGGGCGTAGTTGCCGATCACCCGCCAGATCTCTTCCGGCTCGATGGTCTTGCAGGTAGCACGGTGCACCGGCTCGCGCACGCCGGACGGCGACATCAGGGTCGGCCAGTTGAAGCCGTCCCAGCGCGAGCGACGGCCCATGTGGGTAATCTGGATCATGATCTTGGCGCCATGCTTGTGCATGGCGTCGGCCAGGTTCTGGAAATGCGGGATGATGCGGTCGGTGGACAGGTTCACCGAGCTCCACCATTCCTGGGGGCTGTCGATGGCAACCACCGACGAGCCACCACAGATCGCCAGGCCGATGCCGCCCTTGGCCTTCTCTTCGTAATACTTCACGTACCGGTCGGTGGTCATGCCGCCGTCGGTGGCGTAGACCTCGGCGTGCGCGGTGCTGAGCACGCGGTTGCGGATGGTCAGCTTGCCGATCTGGATCGGCTGGAACATTGCTTCAAAAGCCATGGCGCGATCCTCGACTTACAACGGCTTGACGATGAACAGGCCGTCGTCGTGGCCTTCTTCGGAACCGCCGTAGACCTGCTCGGCCACGGTGCGGATCTGGCTGCCGCGCGCGGCGAGGATCTGGTCCATGGCGCCGGCGAACCAGCCGGTGAACATGTAGTCGACCTTGCGCCCGACCTTGCCGTACACATAGACGAACGCCGAGTGCTCAAGCTTCACGCTGGCGGTGCCTTTGTCCAGGTCGATGTCCTGGATCTTGAACAGGCCCCAGCCACGCTGGGACAGGCGCTTCATGTAGTGCTCGAACACCGCGACGCCTTCCAGGCCGTGGCACTCGGCTTCTTTTTCACACCAGTGCCAGGCGGATTTGTAGCCGGCCTTGTAGAGAATCTCGGCGTAGGCGTCGGCGCCCAGCACTTCCTCGATGCCCATGTGGTTGTTGACGAAGAAGTGACGCGGTACGTACAGCATCGGCAGGGCGTCGGACGTCCAGACACCGGTTTCGCTGTCGACTTCGATAGGCAGTTGCGGGGCGATCTTGGCCATGAAAACTTGACTCCGGAAATTCGTGGTATTGCCTGCGGCGCAGAGGGCCGCAGGTAGAGGATTAGCGGTGCGGTGGAGGTTATTCGCCCCAGACGTCTTTCAAGACGTTGACCCAGTTTTCCCCCATGATCTTGCGCACCACCCGCTCCGGGTGACCGCGCTTGAGCAGCGTCTCGGTGAGGTTCGGGAACTCGCCCACGGTGCGGATGCCCAGGGGGTTGATGATCTTGCCGAAGCTGGTCAGACGACGGGCATAGCCTTTGTCGTGGGTCAGCATTTCGAAGAAATCCTGGCCATGGCCCTGGGTGAAGTCGGTGCCGATGCCGATGGCGTCCTCACCGACAATGTTCATGGTGTATTCGATGGCTTCGGCGTAGTCGTCGATGGTCGAATCGATGCCCTTGGCCAGGAACGGCGCGAACATGGTCACGCCGACGAAACCACCGTGGTCGGCAATGAACTTCAGCTCTTCATCGGATTTGTTGCGCGGGTGTTCTTTGAGGCCGGACGGCAGGCAGTGGGAATAGCAGACCGGCTTCTTCGATTCGAGGATGACTTCTTCGGAAGTCTTGGAACCGACGTGGGACAGGTCGCACATGATGCCGACGCGGTTCATCTCGGCGACGATCTCGCGACCGAAGCCCGACAGGCCGCCGTCGCGCTCGTAGCAGCCGGTGCCCACCAGGTTCTGGGTGTTGTAGCACATCTGCACCACACCGACGCCGAGCTGCTTGAAGATCTCGACGTAGCCGAGCTGGTCTTCGAACGCATGGGCGTTCTGGAAGCCGAAGATGATGCCGGTCTTGCCCTGTTCCTTGGCGCGACGGATGTCGGCGGTGGTTTTCACCGGGATCACCAGGTCGCTGTTCTCGCGGATCAGTTTCTGGCTGGCGACGATGTTGTTGATAGTGGCCTGGAAACCCTCCCACACCGACACGGTGCAGTTGGCTGCGGTCAGGCCGCCCTTGCGCATGTCTTCGAACAGGTCGCGGTTCCACTTGGCAATGATCAGCCCGTCGATAACGATGCTGTCGGCGTGCAATTCGGCTGGGCTCATCAGGCAGTCCCCTTGTTAGCGATTCATGCGCCGAATCGTGTGCCGGCGCTTTGGGGCCAGCATATGCCTGAGGGCCGTCGCGACCCGGTGCAAAAACGACAGGGGAATTGCCGAAAGCGTCAATCCACGACAATGGGCTACAACGGGCCCACCCTGCCCGTCTGTTCTTTACCCGACGCTTGCGCCAGAATCCGCCGCATCACTGGTTTTCACTGGACTTGAGCGGCAACGCGATGAAATCACTTTTCCTGGCATTGGCACTGATCAGCACCCTGGCACACGCAACCGAAGACACCGAGCCCAACCCCTGCGACGAAGTTGAAAACGACGTCCAGACCCTGGCTTGCTCGGCCTATGGCAAAATCGCCGCAGAACAATTGCTGGGCGAAAACCTGCAGAGCCTCAACGAGCGCCTGCAAACCCGCTACGCCAGCGACAAGGCCCAGCTCAACGACATCACCGCCAAGGTCAAGGCCGCCCAGCAACTGTGGCAAAAACAGCGCGAAGCCGACTGCGCCATCGCCGCCTTCCCGGCCAACCCCGGCAGCGACGCCTACAAAATCGCCGAAAACGACTGCATGGCCCAGGTGAGCGACGATCGGTCGGAGTTTTTGGAGTCGATTGGGCAGGAGTGATGCTCCAGGAGCCGTTTAGCACGGTAAGCTGCTTGCATCATTGGTAAAGGGATTCACATGAAAACGTGCGGCATCGAAATCAAAGGCAGCGAAGCGATCATCGCCGTTGCCTCGCTGGACCAGCAAGCGTTGAGCCACGTTGCACTGAGCACCAAGAAAATCGCCCTGGACGACGATGACGACGCCGCCAACGTCAAGGCATTCGCCGCCCAGGTGCGGACGCTCGTGACGGACAACGGCATCGAACGCATCGCCATCAAGAAGCGCAGCAAGAAAGGCGAGTTCGCCGGTGGCCCGACCACGTTCAAGATCGAAGGGGTTTTCCAGTTGCTGGAAGGTTGTGAGGTGACGCTGCTGTCGCCGCAGACCATCAATGCGCAGAGCAAGAAACATGACTTCGCCCTGCCGGCGACGCTGAACAAGTATCAGCATGAGGCATACAAGGCGGCGTGTTCGGCGCTGATGAAGAAATAGACCTGCTGACACCGCCCTGTGGCGAGGGAGCTTGCTCCCGCTCGGCTGCGCAGCAGTCGTAAACCGGTGTGCAGGGTTCACCTGTTGCACCGCGGTGTCTGGTTCTGGGGCGGCTGCGCCCGAAGCGTCGGACCGACCCAGCGGGAGCAAGCTCCCTCGCCACGGGAAATTGTCCAAGTTTCAACGCTGCTGGCGATACCCCTTCAACCACTCCGCAAACGCCTTGTCCTCCAACGCATAACCACCGCGGTTGGATTTCCACACCAATTCCTTTTCACGCAACGCATCGATACACGATTGGATGGTTTGGGTACCGGGCACGACTTCGCTTCCCATGCTCTTCCATGCCTTGCTCACCGCCGCCAATGTTGAATCGGTGACGGGCGCGAAGGGCTCGTTGTTCTGCGAGCGCTCGGCCATGACCTGCAACACGGCGCGTTGCGGCACCGTCAGGGCGTTCCAGGCGCTCTCGAATTCGGTCCAGACGCCGGCGCGCAGCATTTCGGCGCTGTTGCGCAGCAACTCACCCAAATGGCTCGCCTCACCCAGCTCCAGGGCAATTTCGCCGATGACGCTGCGCAACATCTCCGGACGGCGCCCTACCAACTCAAACGCCTGGTCCAGGTCATCGGCGTTGAACTGATTGGTCTGGGCCAAGTGTGCGTTCAAATGGGCGCTGTAGGCCTGGGTGAAGGCTTTGCCCAGCAAAGGGAACGGCGTGATGCTGGACCCGTAGAACGGTTGGTTGCGACTCAGCACCAAGTGGGCGAGCTTGTCGCGATTGGAACCGGTGAACACCAGCCGCAGACCACTGGTATCGCCCACGCGCCCCTGGTTGAGCTGGTCACGGGCCGCCTTGAGGCCGAACATCGCGTTGACCCCGGCCTCGGTGGTCAAGGCATGCTGGGCTTCATCGATTACCAACACCACGGTTTTATCCGCGGCACGGTGCAACAGCTCCAGTGCCTGGGTCAGCGTCGCCCCTTCTGGCAGTTGCGGCTGGCTGAAATCCCAGGACAACGTGCGCAAGAAGCTGAGTTTGTCGATGCCCATGGATTTGGCGAGCTTGCGGATGCCCTTCTCATAAGGCACCAGTGCCCCGGCGATGGCCGAAGCGATCAAGTCGGCAGGATCCTTCTCCTTGTTGGCCCAAAGGTCGACGTAGACCGCGAGCCAACCTCGCATCTCGCATTCGGGAATCAAGTCCTCGCGCAGGAACGTACTTTTTCCGGTACGCCTTGGCGCGGCCAGGAACAGGCCTGAGGTGTAATCCTGGATCCCCGCGCCGACCAGCCCATCGACAATATTGCGGGCCAGATCGGGACGCCGGAAAACAAAACCGGGGTGCTTGGACATGGTTTTATACTCAATTATGGCGACAGGTATAATTTATAGTCGCGAGTATAATTGAGTATAAAAGCCTGTCAAACCAGCTCCCGACCGTCCCCCTGCCGCCGATCCTCCCGCGGACACCGCGCGAACCGGGTCCGATAGCTGCGGGTGAAATACGACGGCGACTCAAACCCGCAGGCGATGCTCACTTCCAGCACGCTCATGTCGGTCTGGCGCAGCAACTGCCGGGCCTTTTCCAGGCGCAGGCGCAGGTAGAAGTTGCTCGGCGTGTCGTTCAGGTGCAGGCGGAACAGCCTTTCGAGCTGGCGACGAGTGACGTTGATCGACTCGGCCAGGGCCAAAGTACTCAGTGGTGGTTCACTGTGGGTTTCCATCTCGCCAATGACGTGCGCCAGCTTCTTGTTGCGAATGCCGTAGCGGTTGGCGATTTCCATGCGCTGGTGATCTTTGCGCGGACGGATGCGGCCGAGCACGAATTGCTCGCTGACCTGGATCGCCAGTTCCGAACCGTGGGCTTGGCCGATCAGGTCCAGCATCAGGTCGATGGACGCGGTGCCGCCCGCACAGGTGATACGGCGACGGTCGATTTCGAACAGCTCCTGGGGCACGCCAAGCTGTGGATAAGACTCCTTGAATGCCTCGATGGCTTCCCAGTGCAACGTCACCCGGTGCCCTTCCAGCAGCCCCGCCTCGGCCAGGACCACGCTGCCGGTGTCGATGCCGCCCAGGATCACGCCTTCGTTGTCCAGCCGATGCAGCCAGCGTTCCAGTGCCGGGGTGGCGAACTTCAGCGGCTCGCACCCCGCCACCACCCAGAGGGTCGCACCTTTCTTCAAGGGCTCCAGCGCGCCATCGGCGTTGACCGACATGCCATTGCTCGCCAGCACCGCCCCGCCGTCGATGCTCAACACATGCCAGCGGTACAGCTCGCCGCGAAAGCGATTGGCGACCCGCAACGGCTCGATGGCCGAGATGAAACCGATGGCCGAGAAACCCGGCATCAACAAGAAGTAGAAATCCTGGGACATGGAGCGCACTCGGTTGACAGGCAGCGTGCGGACCTTGATACGCCAGTTGCAACAACCGTTCAAGAGTCGCTGCAGTGCAAGAGCACGTCGCCGCTGTGCGTTTTGCCCTGCCCGGGGCTGCGTAACGTGGCATCACCGGCGCACAGACACCGGGCCCCATAACAATAAGCTGCCGAGGAACCTGACAATGAAACGACTGATCAGCTACTGCGTTCTTGCACTCAGCGCCACCGAGCTTTTGAGCCCGGCCGCCATGGCCGCCGAGCCCGCCGCCTGCCAGAACGTACGCCTGGGCGTGGTCAACTGGACCGACGTCATCGCCACCAGCGCCCTGACCCAAGTGATGCTCGACGGCCTCGGCTACAAGACCAAGCAGACCAGCGCCTCCCAGCAAATCATCTTCGCCGGCATCCGCGACCAGCGCCTGGACCTGTTCCTGGGCTACTGGAACCCGTTGATGACCCAGACCATCCCCCCGTGCGTCGAGGCCAAGCAGGTCAAGGTGCTGGAGCAGCCCAGCCTCAAGGACGCCCGCGCCACCCTGGCCGTGCCGACCTACCTGGCCGACAAGGGCCTGAAGACCTTTGCCGACATCGCCAAATTCGAAAAAGAGTTGGGCGGCAAGATCTACGGCATCGAACCCGGCTCCGGCGCCAATACCCAGATCAAGGCGATGATTGCCAAGAACCAGTTCGGCCTGGGCAAATTCCAACTGGTGGAGTCCAGCGAAGCCGGCATGCTCGCCGCCGTGGACCGTGCCGTGCGGCGCAAGGAAGCCGTGGTGTTCTTCGGCTGGGCGCCGCACCCGATGAACGTCAACGTGCAAATGACCTACCTCACCGGCAGCGAAGACGCCCTCGGCCCGAACGAAGGCATGGCCACCGTCTGGACCGTCACCGCGCCGAACTACGCCGAGCAATGCCCGAACGTCGGTCGCTTGCTGAGCAACCTGACCTTCACCGCCGAAGACGAGAGCCGGATGATGCAACCGTTACTCGATCACAAGGACCCGCTCGAATCGGCCCGGCAATGGCTCAAGGATCATCCGCAAGACAAACAACGTTGGCTCGAAGGCGTGACCACCTTCGACGGCAAGACGGCCGCCGACAACCTGATACTCACCAGCAACTGATCAACCGCTCGCCATCTGCGCAGCAGTACAAGGGGCTGCGCAGTGACTCACCCCGCCTGAAGGAACCCGCACCATGAACCACGACGTCATCATCACCTGCGCACTCACCGGTGCTGGCGACACGACCGCCAAGAGCCCCCACGTGCCGGTCACCCCGAAACAGATCGCCGCCGCTGCCGTCGAGGCGGCGAAGGCCGGGGCCACGGTGGTCCATTGCCACGTCCGTGACCCGCAGACCGGCAAGTTCAGCCGCGACGTGGCGTTGTACCGCGAAGTGATGGAGCGCATCCGTGAGGCGGACGTGGACATCATCGTCAACCTCCCCGCCGGCATGGGCGGCGACCTAGAGATCGGTGGCGGCGAACGACCGATGGAGTTCGGCCCCAACACCGCCCTGGTAGGCCCGCTGACCCGCCTGGCTCACGTCGAGGAGCTGCTGCCGGAAATCTGCACATTGGATTGCGGCACCCTGAACTTCGGCGACGGCGACACCATTTACGTTTCCACCCCGGCACAACTGCGGGCCGGCGCCAAGCGCATCACTGAGCTGGGGGTCAAGGCCGAGCTGGAGATCTTCGACACCGGTCACCTGTGGTTCGCCAAGCAACTGATCAAGGAAGGCCTGCTGGACAACCCGCTGTTCCAGCTCTGCCTGGGCATCCCGTGGGGGGCTCCGGCCGACACCACCACCATGAAAGCCATGGTCGACAACCTGCCGGCCGACGCGGTGTGGGCCGGCTTCGGCATCGGTCGCATGCAAATGCCGATGGCCGCCCAGGCGGTACTGCTGGGGGGCAACGTGCGGGTCGGGCTGGAAGACAACCTTTGGCTGGACAAAGGCGTGCTCGCCACCAACGGCCAACTGGTGGAGCGCGCCGGAGAAATCCTCAGCCGCCTTGGGGCTCGCGTGCTCACGCCGGCGGAAGGTCGCAAGAAAATGGGCCTGGTGCAGCGCGGCTAAACCGAATCGACGCATAACCCTGTGGGAGCGAGCTCGCTCGCGATAGCGATATTCCAGCCTTCGACGATGCGTCGGAAGTACCGCCGCCATCGCGAGCAAGCTCGCTCCCACAGGTGATTTTCACTCTTTTCAGGAAACCACCATGAGCTTTATCACCGACATCAAGACCTTCGCCGCCCTGGGCAGCGGTGTGATCGGCAGCGGCTGGGTCAGCCGGGCCCTGGCCCATGGCCTCGACGTTGTCGCCTGGGACCCGGCGCCGGGTGCCGAGGCGGCACTGCGCAAACGCGTCGCCAATGCCTGGGGCGCCCTGGAGAAACAGGGCTTGGCCCCCGGCGCTTCGCAGGATCGGCTGCGCTTTGTCGCCACCATCGAAGAATGCGTGCGCGACGCTGATTTCATCCAGGAAAGCGCTCCCGAGCGACTGGAACTCAAGCTCGAACTGCACGCCCAGATCAGCGCCGCCGCCAAGCCAAGCGCGTTGATCGGCTCCAGTACCTCGGGCCTGCTGCCAAGCGAGTTCTATGAGAACGCCACCCACCCGGAACGCTGTGTGGTCGGGCACCCGTTCAACCCGGTCTACTTGTTGCCACTGGTGGAGGTGGTCGGCGGCAAGAACACCGCCCCCGAAGCGGTGCAAGCAGCGATGGAAGTCTACGAATCCCTCGGCATGCGGCCATTGCACGTACGCAAGGAAGTCCCCGGCTTCATCGCCGACCGCCTGCTCGAAGCGCTGTGGCGCGAAGCCCTGCACCTGGTCAACGACGGTGTCGCCACCACCGGGGAAATCGACGATGCGATCCGTTTTGGCGCCGGCCTGCGCTGGTCATTCATGGGCACGTTCCTGACCTACACCCTGGCCGGCGGCGATGCCGGCATGCGGCATTTCATGGCCCAATTCGGCCCGGCGTTGCAACTGCCCTGGACCTACCTGCCGGCGCCGGAGCTGACCGAGAAATTGATCGATGATGTGGTGAACGGCACGAGCGAGCAATTGGGCAGCCACAGCATCTCGGCCCTGGAGCGCTATCGTGATGATTGCCTGCTGGCGGTGCTGGAGGCAGTGAAAGCCACTAAAGAAAAGCATGGAATGACCTTCGCTGAGTAAACCTTGGTTTTTTGGGCCAGCAAGGCTGGCCCATCGCGAGCAAGCTCGCTCCCACATTGGTTCTGTGTCGCTCACAAAACCTGTGGGAGCGAGCTTGCTCGCGATAGCGGCCTCCCAGTCACCACAACTGTCGGAACCAACGTCATGCCCACCCTCACCCCCTACCAAACCCGCATCCTCCCCGAATGGGTCGATTACAACGGCCATCTGCGCGATGCCTTCTACTTGCTGATCTTCAGCTACGCCACCGACGCGCTGATGGACCGGCTCGGCCTGGACAGCCAGAACCGCGAAGCCAGCGGCCACTCCTTGTTCACCCTCGAACTGCACCTCAACTACTTGCACGAAGTGAAGCTCGGCGCAGATGTCGAGGTGCACACGCAGCTCATCGGCCATGACACCAAACGCTTGCACCTCTACCACAGCCTGCACCTGGTCGGCGGTGATAAAGAGCTGGCCGGCAATGAACAGATGTTGCTGCATGTCGACCTGGCCGGCCCGCGCTCAGCGCCATTCACCGAACAGACCCTGGGCCGACTCAAAGCCCTGTTGGACAGCCAAGCCGACCTGCCGACACCGACCTGCATCGGTCGGGTCATCGCCCTGCCACCCGCCCGATAAGCCTCGACCAGGAGATCGCCATGAACACCGCTGCCGCTGTTGCCGACTTCCGACGCTATCCGCTTGTCCAGGCATTGACCGCTGCGCCCCCCTTGCCCGACCGGGTGCAAGTGACGTGGGCCGACGGCCGGGTCAGCCCGTTCCATCATCAGTGGCTAAGGGACAACTGCCCGTGCCCGCAATGCGTCTACAGCGTTACCCGGGAGCAGGTCCTGGAGATTGTCGATGTCCCGGAAGACGTGACGCCCCGCCACATCAACATCGACGACGCGGGCCACCTGTGTGTGGTTTGGCAGGATGGCCATCGACGCCTATTCGATCCGGGCTGGTTGCGCGCCCATGCGTATGACGATCAATCCAGGGCCGAACGCCTGGCGAACAAGCCGCATCGCCAGCTGTGGCGGCATGACCTGAAACTGCCGGTGTTCGAATACCAGGCACTGATGACGGATGCCGACGCGCTGCTGCAATGGCTTTTGGCGGTGCGCGACATCGGCCTGACCCAAGTACGCGGCGTGCCCACCGAGCCCGGCTCGCTGAAACAGATCGCCCAACGCATTTCCTTTATCCGCGAGAGCAACTTCGGCGTGTTGTTCAACGTGCAGTCCAAGGCCGATGCCGACAGCAACGCCTATACCGCTTTCAACCTGCCGCTGCACAGCGACCTGCCGACCCGTGAGCTGCAGCCGGGGCTGCAGTTCTTGCATTGCCTGGTGAACGACGCCGACGGCGGCGAGAGCATTTTTGTCGACGGCTTTGCCATTGCCGAGACGCTGCGCCAGGAAGACCCCGAGGCCTTCGACGCGCTGTGCCAGATCCCGGTGGAGTTTCGCAACAAGGACCGCCACAGCGACTACCGCTGCCTGGCGCCCATCATCGCGCTGGATGCGCTGGGGCAGGTCGCGGAAATCCGCATGGCGAACTTCCTGCGTGGGCCCTTCGACACCTCGGTCGAGCAGATGCCCAGGCTTTACCGCGCCTACCGCCGCTTCATCGCCCTGACCCGCGAGCCGCAATTTCGCCTGGTACAGCGCCTCGAACCCGGCCAGTTCTGGTGCTTCGACAACCGCCGCACCCTCCACGCCCGCAACGCCTTCGACCCGGCCACCGGGGCCCGGCATTTCCAGGGGTGTTATGTGGATCGGGATGAGTTGTTGTCGCGGATTCTGGTGTTGCAACGCTAGACCGCGTCATCGTTCATCGCGAGCAAGCTCGCTCCCACAGGCGGCCGCATTCCCCTGTGGGAGCGAGCTTGCTCGCGATAGCGCCCGATCAAACAACGCACTTTCCCCAGATTCACACAGGCAAAAAAATCCCCGATCAAGCCGTGACAGGATCGGGGCAGGAGCGTTACTGGAGGAGCCGTCGCGCGAGGGTGACCAAACCATCGTGATTCAGCTTGGGGCCAGTGTGCCCAGTCCAGGCCTGGGCAAGTTAGCCGAAAACGACGCCTCCATAGTCATTCATGACATTGCGACCATTTACCCTTGCCGCCGCTTCGGGTGGCTACCAGAATCGAGACACGACCCCAATCCCTGAACAAGGAAAAGCGTCATGATGCACGCCGATTTGATCGACCAGGAAGACCTGCTGGGCCATCTCAAGGCCCTGGGACTGCAAATACCCAGCGGCTCCACCGCCGAGCAGGCATGCGAATGCGCCGTGCGCGGGCTGGACAGGGCCCGCGCCAATGAATTGCGGCGGATGGTCAAGGACATGTACACCAGCAGCGCCACCATCCTGCCGGCCGTGCGCCAGGCGATCGATAAGCAGCTGTTGCCGGCATTGACGCAATACCAGCAGAACCATAGCGCCTGACCTTGTGGCGAGGGAGCTTGCTCCCGCTGGGCTGCGTAGCAGCCCCAAAAAGCTTGGGACCGCTGCGCGCTCCAGCGGGAGCAAGCTCCCTCGCCACAAAGGCGCCTCGGTCTAGAGCCTCACACTGGCAAACGTCGCCTCATTACGCGCCTGGCTCAGCGCCGACAGCGGCCCGGACAATGGCGACAGCACCAGCGCTTGCGGCAGTGGCATCATCGCCACCTGTTGCGTGGTGTTGGAACCGACGCGCTCGTCGCGCGGTGGAATGCCGAAGTATTCGCGGTAGCATTTGGAGAAGTGCGGGGTGGAGACGAAGCCGCACACCGAGGCTACTTCGATGATCGACATCGGCGTCTGCTTGAGCAGTTGCCGCGCACGGATCAGCCGCAGCTTGAGGTAATAGCGCGACGGCGAGCAGTGCAGGTATTTCTGGAACAACCGCTCCAGCTGACGCCGGGACACGGCGACGTACACCGCCAATTCGTCCAGGTCGATCGGCTCTTCGAGGTTGGCCTCCATCAACGCGACGATTTCCTGCAACTTCGGCTGGTTGGTGCCAAGCATGTGCTTGAGCGGCACACGCTGGTGATCCTGCTCGTTGCGGATACGCTCGTAGACAAACATTTCCGAGATCGCCGCCGACAACTCACGACCGTGATCGCGGCTGATCAGATGCAGCATCATGTCCAGCGGCGCGGTGCCGCCGGAGCTGGTGAAGCGGTTGCGGTCGAGGGTGAACAGGCGGGTACTCATCGATACCCGCGGGAAAGCTTCCTGCATCGCCGCCAGGCATTCCCAGTGCACACTGCAATCGAAACCGTCCAGCAGGCCGGCGCAGGCCAGGGCCCAGCTGCCGGTGCAGACCGCGCCGAGGCGACGGGACTGGCGGGCCTGGCCTTGCAGCCATGACACGTGTTCACGGGTTACGGTGCGCTGGATGCCGATACCGCCACAGACGATGACCGTGTCCAAGGGCGGTGCCTTGTGCATGGAGGCGTCGGGGGTGATCTGCAAGCCATCACTGGCCCATACCTGGCCGCCGTCGACGGTCAGGGTGGTCCAGCGATACAGCTCGCGACCGGACAGTTGGTTGGCCATGCGTAGCGGTTCCACCGCGGACGCCAGGGAAATCAGCGTGAAATTGTCCAGCAGCAAAAAGCCGATGGATTGAGGCGCACGGTTCTGGGGTTGGGCCCCGGAGTTGGACGTCGTCATCGCGGTATCTCCTCACACAAAGCGGGTGATGGCCTCAGGCGGAGGCTCTTGTTATTGCCCATCATTCTCTTGCGTGAGACGGGGCTTTATCGGGATAGAGCAATTGCCATGCCTAAAATTGAATGTGTGTTCAATAAATCCTGAAAACGACATGGCGGCCTGTCTATATAAGGGGTGGATCGCGTCCAGGTTTTAGCTGCCATCCATGGCGGCAGGCACCGGTCACAAAGGGCCGTGAGCAGTTCGGTAGCACTTGTGGGAACTGGGCTGCGCCGTTTGCGCGAGGGTTGTCACCGCAAGCGCGGGGACGGACGGTGGGGCGGCGTACAAAGGCGTGACCGATAAGTCACGCCTTATCTGTTTGCGACGCGCTAAAAGGTGGCGCGTTTGGGGATGGGTGTTCATTTTACGAGCGGTTTTTACATTCATCTGTGGCGAGGGAGCTTGCTGGCGCTCGACTCTGTAGGAGCTGGCGAAGCCTGCGATCTTTTGATCTTTCGCTTGGGACTCAAGTGCCTGGGGAAAGATCGCAGCCTCGTTGCACTCGACAGCTCCTAAACAGCGTCTACAACCCAGTGGGAGCAAGCCCCCTCGCCACAGGGGCTTGGAAACTTTGGCTCAGCACTCCACCGCACTGACCGCCAAGCCACCGCGCGAAGTCTCTTTATATTTGTCATGCATGTCGGCACCGGTATCGCGCATGGTGCGGATCACCCGGTCCAGGGAGATGAAATGCTGGCCGTCACCGCGCAAGGCCATTTGGGCGGCGTTGATGGCCTTGACCGCGGCGATCGCGTTACGCTCAATGCACGGCACCTGCACCAGGCCGCCGACTGGGTCGCAGGTCAGGCCGAGGTTGTGCTCCAGGCCGATTTCCGCGGCGTTGCACAATTGCTCCGGCGTGGCCCCGAGGATCTCCGCCAAGCCCGCCGCCGCCATGGCGCAAGCCGATCCCACCTCGCCCTGGCAGCCGACTTCGGCGCCGGAGATCGAGGCGTTCTTCTTGCACAGGATCCCGACGGCCGCCGCACCGAGGAAATAATCCACGACGTTGGCGTCGGTGACCGCTTCGCTGAACTTCATGAAGTAATGCAGTACCGCCGGGATGATCCCCGCCGCACCGTTGGTCGGCGCGGTGACCATGCGCCCGCCGGCGGCGTTCTCTTCGTTGACCGCCAGGGCGAACAGGTTGACCCACTCCATGGCGCTCAGGGTCGAGCCGATGACATTGGGCTTGTTCAGCTCTTGCAGGCTGCGGTGCAACTTGGCCGCGCGCCGACGCACATTCAAGCCGCCCGGCAGGATGCCCTCGTGCTTGAGGCCCTGCTCGACGCAGTCCTGCATGGCCCGCCACAGTTTCATCAGGCCACTGCGAATCTCTTCTTCGGAACGCCAGACCTTTTCGTTGGCCAGCATCAACTCGGCCACCCGCAGGTCGTGAGTGCGGCACAACTGGAGCAATTCTTCGGCGCTGGAAAAATCGTACGGCAGCTCAGTGCGATCCAAGTCCACCACGCCGCTGTTGGCTTGGGCCTGATCGACGACAAAGCCCCCGCCGACCGAGTAATACGTGTCACGGTGCAGCTCGCCGTCGGCGCCCTCGGCCACCAGGGTCATCGCATTAGGGTGGAACGGCAGGTTCTCGTCGATCAGGCGCATGTCCCGGGACCATACGAACGGTACCGGCAGGCGACCGTCGAGCAGCAGGGTCTGGGTTTCACACAGCAACTCGATGCGCGGGCCGATCTGCGACGGGTCGATTGCGTCCGGCCACTCTCCCATCAGGCCCATGATCACGGCGTTGTCGCTGCCGTGGCCGATGCCGGTGGCCGACAGCGAACCGAACAATTGCACTTCGACCCGGCGCACATCATTGAGCAGGGCCTTGGCCTTCAGCGCTTCAACGAACAGCGCCGCGGCACGCATGGGGCCCACGGTGTGGGAACTGGACGGGCCGATACCGATTTTGAACAAGTCGAAAACGCTGATTGCCATTGCCGATAACCTCCAGAACAGGCACATCCGGGCGCAGGAGCGTCCGGTGACGGAGCTGCTACGCTCAACGCCGGGATGGCCGCATCATCCGGTTTTTGCCTGGGTGCCCGACGTCTGACACCGACGCAATCCTGCCCAGCAACGCCGCCCCTCCCTGCGCCCGGTTTTGCGGCGTTTTTCTGCGTGTCAGAGGTCCATCGGGGGCGGAAAAAATCTGTAAACGACGTCACCGACACTGGATGCGACCATCCCTGTACTGGATACGACCCACCCTGTAGGCGTCAGATTTGCGCTGGTACATGATCGGTTACGGCTCGTTTGCAAGGCCGCGTGTCAGAAGAGTGCCCACGCGCCACCAACCGCAACATCCATAAGCGCGGTTGTCCTGACCGGACA
Organism: Pseudomonas sp. CG7; assembly: GCF_023701885.1. NCBI lineage: Bacteria > Pseudomonadati > Pseudomonadota > Gammaproteobacteria > Pseudomonadales > Pseudomonadaceae > Pseudomonas > Pseudomonas sp. CG7. The sequence continues at coordinate 26,826 of NZ_JABAEE010000008.1, forward strand.
CCGCCGATAAAACACCAGGAGTCCACCCATGAAAGGTTCCAAGCCGTTGTTGTTGGCCGCCATGCTGAGTCTTCCGATGCTGGCCAACGCCGCAGAACCCGAAAAGTGCAGCACCGTCAACTTCTCCGATGTCGGCTGGACCGACATTACCGTGACCACGGCGACCACCAGCGTGGTGCTGGATGCGCTGGGCTACAAGACCAAGACCACCATGATTTCCGTGCCGGTGACCTACAAGTCCCTGGCCGATGGCAAGAACATGGACGTGTTCCTCGGCAACTGGATGCCGACCATGGAAAACGACATCAAGGCCTACCGCGAAGCCGGCACCGTGGAAACCGTGCGCACCAACCTCAAGGGCGCCAAGTACACCCTCGCCGTGCCCCAGGGCCTGTATGAGAAGGGACTGAAAGACTTCGCCGACATCCCCAAATTCAAGAAAGAACTCGACGGCAAGATCTACGGCATCGAGCCGGGCAACGACGGCAACCGCCTGATCCAGAGCATGATCGAAAAGAACGCCTTCGGCCTGAAGGACGCCGGCTTCAAAGTCGTCGAGTCGAGTGAAGCGGGCATGCTCTCGCAGGTCGATCGCGCCGCCAAGCGTGGCACCGACGTGGTGTTCCTCGGCTGGGCCCCACACCCGATGAATACCCGTTTCAAAATCCAGTACCTGACCGGCGGCGACGATTTCTTCGGCCCCGACTTCGGTGCCGCGACCGTGGCGACCAATACCCGCAAGGGCTACAGCCAGGAATGCAGCAACGTCGGCCAGCTGTTGAAAAACCTGGAGTTCACCGTCGACATGGAAAGCACGCTGATGGGCAACGTGCTCGACGACAAGATGAAACCTGAGGCCGCCGCCAAGGCCTGGCTGAAGAAAAACCCACAGGTACTCGATACCTGGCTCGCTGGCGTGACCACCATTGACGGTAAACCTGGCCTGGAGGCCGTGAAAGCCAAGCTTGCGCAATAACTGCTTATGTTATGCCGGGCGAGTTCGCTCGCCCGGGCTGTTTATTCCCTTGCATGCGGACGTTCACTACCATGCTTATTGATCAGAAAATACCCTTGGGCCAGTACATCGCGGGCTTTGTCGAATGGTTGACGCAAAACGGCGCCAACACCTTCGACGCAATCGCGCTGTTCCTGGAAACGATGATTCACGGCGTGACGTTTGCGCTGACCTGGTTCAACCCCCTGGCCCTGATCGGCCTCATTGCGCTATTGGCGCACTTCATCCAGCGCAAATGGGGCCTGACTGTATTTGTCATCGCGTCCTTTCTACTGATTCTCAACCTGGGTTACTGGCAAGAGACCATGGAAACCCTCGCCCAGGTGCTGTTCGCGACCCTGGTTTGCGTACTGATCGGCGTGCCGCTGGGCATCGTTGCCGCGCACAAGCCGATGTTCTACACGATGATGCGTCCGGTGCTCGATCTGATGCAGACCGTACCGACCTTCGTCTACCTCATTCCTACCCTGACCCTGTTCGGTCTGGGTGTGGTCCCGGGCCTGATCTCCACGGTGGTGTTCGCGATTGCCGCGCCCATCCGCCTGACCTACCTGGGCATCCGCGACGTCCCGGACGAACTGATGGACGCCGGCAAAGCCTTCGGCTGCTCCCGTCGCCAGCTCCTGTCGCGCATCGAACTGCCCCACGCCATGCCAAGCATCGCCGCCGGTATCACCCAGTGCATCATGCTGTCGTTGTCGATGGTGGTGATCGCCGCGCTGGTGGGCGCCGATGGCCTGGGCAAACCCGTGGTCAACGCATTGAACACCGCCGATATCGCCCTGGGCTTCGAAGCCGGCCTGGCGATCGTCCTGCTGGCGATCATGCTCGACCGAATCTGCAAACAACCCGACGCCAAAGTAGGGGGTGACGCATGAGCATAATTCGCTTTGAAGACGTTGACGTGATCTTCGCCAGGGACCCTCGCGAGGCCCTCAAGCTGCTCGACCAGGGCATGACCCGCAACGAAATCCTGAAGAAAACCGGGCAAATCGTCGGCGTGGAAAAAGCCAGCCTGGACATCGAGAAAGGCGAAATCTGTGTCTTGATGGGCCTGTCCGGCTCCGGCAAATCCAGTCTGCTGCGCTGCATCAACGGCTTGAACACCGTCAGCCGCGGCAAGCTGTTCGTCGAGCACGAAAACCGGCAGATCGACATTGCATCCTGCACCCCCGCCGAGCTGAAGATGATGCGCACCAAGCGCATCGCCATGGTGTTCCAGAAGTTCGCCCTGATGCCTTGGCTGACAGTGCGCGAGAACATCAGCTTCGGCCTGGAAATGCAGGGCCGCCCGGATAAGGAACGGCGCAAGCTGGTGGATGAAAAACTGGAGCTGGTGGGCCTGACCCAATGGCGCAATAAAAAACCCCATGAGCTGTCCGGCGGCATGCAGCAACGGGTCGGCCTGGCCCGCGCCCTGGCGATGGACGCCGACATCCTGCTGATGGACGAACCGTTCTCGGCCCTCGACCCATTGATCCGCCAAGGCTTGCAGGATGAGTTGCTCGACCTGCAGCGCAAGCTGCACAAGACTATCGTGTTCGTCAGCCATGACCTGGACGAAGCCCTGAAGCTGGGCACGCGCATCGCCATCATGAAAGACGGCAAGATCATCCAGTACAGCAAGCCTGAAGAGATCGTACTGAACCCGGCCGACGACTACGTGCGCAACTTCGTCGCCCACACCAACCCGTTGAATGTGCTGTGCGCGAAAAGCTTGATGACCCCGCTGGGCCAGTGCGTTTTCGCCCGCGACGAATATTGCCTGGATATGGCTCAAAACCTGTGGATGGTGGTCACTGCGCAGCGTCATTTGAGCAGCGTGCGAAAAGGCGCCACGACCGCACACGTCCAATCCTGGAATCCGACCCAGGCCATCGGGACCTTGGCTCGGCAACCGACGTGCGTGCCGCCGACCACGACCATGCGCGACGCCCTGCAGATTCGCTACGAAACCGGCCACCCCCTCATCGTGCAGGACAAGGCCGGTGCCGTCCTGGGCATCGTGGGCGACGGTGAACTGTATCGGGCACTGCTGGGGCATAACCTGTCACACCCGGTGCTTGCTGAACCCGCAGCAGAATCTTCGGTGGCGTAAGTCACGGCACGGCGTTGGAACACTTCTATGCAACCCAGCGATATCGATAAAAAGGTCAAGGGCTATCGGCGGCTGATACCGTCGATGACGGCGCTGCTGGAGTTCGAGGCGGTGGCGCGGCTGGCGAGCTTCACCCTGGCGGCCCAGGAACTGGGCGTGACCCAGGCGGCCGTCAGCAAACAGATCCGTTTGTTGGAAGAGACCCTGGAGACCAAGCTGTTCCATCGGCTTCATCGAGCGATCAAGCTGACTCATGAAGGTTATGTCCTGCACCTGGTCGTCGCGGAGTCCATACACCGCATGGCCAGTGTCTTCGACAAGATTGCCGAGGGTATTGGTGAGCAGGAGATCACCATCGCCTGCACCGAGGCGTTTTCGCACTTGCGAATACTCCCCAGGTTGACCGCGCTACGCACCCTGCAACCCAAGCTGAAATTGCGCTTGCTGACGCAGCAGGTCTCGCCCAGTTCATATCGCGATGACGTCGACCTGGCCATCCGTTTCGGCAATGGAAAATGGGAGGACGGAAGCTCGATTTTCCTCTTTGATGAAGAAGTCTTTCCCGTGTGTTCGCCGGCCTGGCTGGCCGCCAATCCGGCCCCTTCCTCCATTGCCGATTTCCTGGACACGGCGCTGATTGACTCCGATTCCACCCTGGAAGGCTGGATGACCTGGAACCGTTGGTGCCGGGAACTCGGTGATATGCGCCCCAAGCTCAGTTATTCATTTCGCTGCAGTTCCTACAACGATGCGATCCAGGCGGCCATGCAGGGCCACGGCATTGCACTGGGCTGGAGCCGGCTGATCGCGCACCGACTCAACAGCGGTGAGCTGATCAGAATCACGCCCTATGGGGTCAAGCAAAAAGACGCTTATTACCTGGTCATTCCAAGCGGTCGAAAACGTGAGTCCATCACCCAGGCACTGATCGACTGGCTGAGCGATGACAGCTACCTAAACCACTGATTATCAAGACGTTAAAGACCACTTCCAGGCATAACGCAAAGTTATGCGAACGTGAAAATAAAGCGCGTTGACGGTCTTATTGCACCTTCCCAAACTGTACTTGCCGCCTGATCAACCTTGAGTTTGAGCGAGACCCATAATGACTATCAATGCCGTGAAAACCCATCGTGCACTGCTGACCGACCGCACTCCCGGCCATGGCATGCCGGGTGGTTTGTTTGGTCGCCAGGATGTTTTTGAAACCGACGTCGAGATCTTTTTCACCCAGCATTGGATTCTGGTGGGGGTCACCAGCGCCGTCCCCGAACCCGGTGATGTCTCCACCCTCGATATCGGCAAGTCATCCATCCTCCTGGTGCGCGACGATGACGAGCAGGTGCAGGCCTTTCGCAATGTCTGCCGGCACCGCGGGGCTCGCTTGAAGCAGGCCGGCAAGTCGACGGTGGGCATGCTGGTCTGCCCCTACCACCAGTGGACGTATGACCTCGACGGCAGCCTGAAACATGCAGCGCACATGGGGCAGGCCTTCGACCCTAAATGCAAAAGCCTGATTCCCGTGCACACTCGGGTTGTCGGCACCCATGTCTTCGTTTGCCTGGGCGACGAACCACCAGAAGACATCCAGTACCTTGATCAGGTCATGACACCGCGTTTCGCTCAATATGACATCGCCCGTTCAAAAATCGCCTTCGAATCGGAAATCATCGAGAACGGCAATTGGAAACTGGTGATCGAGAATAACCGCGAGTGTTATCACTGCGCAGCCACCCACCCGGAATTGACCGCCTCGTTCCTGCCCGAAGATTTCGGTTTCTGCACCGATGGCCTGGGGGAGGACTCACTCCAGGCGCTGGCGGAGTATCACCGCCGCAATGCCGAGACCAAGGCCAACTGGGAGCGCGAAGGTTATATCTGCGACGCCGTCGAACATCTAGGTGAAGACGTCGTGACCCAGTTCCGCTCGCAGCGGCTGGCCATTGCCGGCAACGGCGAATCCCAGACCCTGGACACCCGTGTGGCGTGCACCCGGCTGTTCGGCGACCTCACCCGCCGCGACTTGGGCGACATGCATTTCTGGACCCACAACTCGTGGACCCATGTCATGAGCGACCACGCCGTGGTTTCCTACATCATTCCGTTGGCGCCCGACAAGACTCTGGTGCGCAGCAAATGGCTGGTCCATGCCGATGCCGTCGAAGGCGTCGATTACCACCTGGATAAGCTGACCGAAGTCTGGGTCGCGACCAACCTGCAGGACGCCAGCCTCGTCGGCATCACCCACAGCGGCACCCAGGATCCGGCCTACACCCCCGGGCCGTTCTCGGCCTTTACCGAAACCTATGTCGACCAGTTCTCGCGCTGGTACGCGGCGCGCCTCGCCGCCCACGGCGTGTGAGGAATGAACATGACGACTTACGAACACCTGACGCGCCCTGGAAACGCCAGCGCGGTCCAGCGTTTCACCAACCCGACCACCTGGGGCACGTTCGGTGCGCAGTGGCACAGCGGCGAGCAGAAAATCCTGCAATGCTGCGCCGTACGCCAGGAGACCCACGATGTCAGGACGTTCATTTTTCGCTGTGCGGACTTCAGCGCCCTTAGTTTCGAGCCCGGTCAATTCATCACGATCTCGCCGGTCATTGGCGGGCAAACCATTGCCCGCTGCTACACCCTGTCGTCCTCCCCGACACGGCCCGTTGCATTTTCCATCACCGTCAAGCGCGTACCGGGGGGCGTGGTGTCGAACTGGCTGCATGACCACCTCAAGGCCGGCGATAGCCTGAAGGCGTCCGGCCCAGCAGGCAGCTTTACGCCGGTCGGCCATCCGGCCAACAAGTTGTTGTACCTGTCCGCCGGCTCCGGCGTGACGCCGTTGATGTCGATGACCCGGGCCGCATGCGACATGGCTGGCAACCTCGACATCGTATTCGTGCACAGCGCCCGCACGCCCACCGACATCATCTTCCACGGGGAATTGACGCGCATACAGGCGGCCATGACGGGGCTGCGGGTCATCAGTATTTGCGAAGGGCTTGGCGACGCCCCTCAATGGCAGCAACCGATAGGCCGGCTCGACTTGTCGTTGCTGAGCCAGCAAGTGCCGGACTACAAGGAGCGGGAGATCTTCACCTGCGGTCCCCAGGGGTACATGGAAGCGGTCAAGTCGCTGCTCAGGGAAGCAGCGTTCGATTTCGCCCACTACCATCAGGAAAGCTTCGACATTGCCGCACTGAATGAGCAACCGTTGATCGAGCAGGCCGCTTCGCTCGATCGGCCAGCCGAGTTCACCGTGACCCTGTCGCGCTCCGGCAGGAAATTCAGCATGGCGGCCAATCAGACCGTGCTGTCCGCCGCCAAGAAAGCCGGCGCCATCGTGCCCTCCTCCTGCAGCCAGGGCGTGTGTGGTACCTGCAAGACCGCCCTGCTCCAAGGCACGGTGGACATGAATCACAACGGCGGCATCCGGCAGCGGGAAATCGACAAGGGCCTGCGTTTGCTGTGCTGCAGCAAGCCCACTTCCGACCTGGTGCTTGATCTTTAGCCGTTCCTCGCTAATTAGGTAGTCACTGCACGCCGGCTTCTGCACAATCTCCGTGCGCCTAACATTGATAAGACTGAAGCCTGATGAAACTGCAACCCTTGCCGCCACTCAACAGCCTGGTGGCGTTCGAGGCCGCCGCCCGCCACTTGAGCTTCACCATGGCGGCACGGGAACTGAACGTCACCCAAGGCGCCATCAGCCGCCAGGTACGCTTGCTCGAAGATTATCTGGGCACGGCACTGTTCACCCGCACGACCCGGGAAATCAACCTCACCGCCACCGGCAGCCAGTATTACGAAAGCGTGCGCGACACGCTGCAGCACATCGCCCAGGCCACCGCGGGCATACGCCATTGGCAAGGTGCGCAGCAAGTCACGGTGGTCACCAGCACGGCGATGGCGTCGCTATGGCTGCTGCCGCTGGTGTCGCAGTTCCAGCGCCAGAACGAGGAGATTGACCTGCGCATCATCGCGACGGATCAAGTCAGTGATTTTTCCCGGCTCGACTGTGACCTGGCGCTGTATTACTGCAGCACGCCGCCAAAAAACATGAAAGTCACGCCGCTGTTCAACGAGGAGATTTTCCCGGTGTGCAGCCCCGCTTATCTGGCGCAACACCCGGAAATCGAGACACTGGAGCAATTGGGTGGATGCACCTGGTTGTGGCTGGAAGACCAGCACAGCGACTGGATTGGCTGGAAAGAATGGTTCCAGCGTCTTGGCTACCCAGCGCCAGAACCTCGACGGCGCATCAATATCAACAGCTACGCCATGCTGATCCAATCGGCCCTGGCTGGGCAAGGGATCGCCCTGGCGTGGTCGGGCCTGCTCAGCAATCACCTGCAAACCGGCAACCTGGTGCGGCCAACGCACGCCATCCTGCGCACCGACGCGCAGTTCTGCCTGCTGGAACCCCAAGGCCGGGCCCCGAACAGACAAAGCGTCAACCGCTTCCGCCAGTGGCTGATGGCCCATCTGGCAGAAACGGTCGACGCTTGATGGGCCGGGCGATCTAGCCGATTTTCACGTTCATGGTGATGCGCGCCGTGAAGACCTTTACCCCCGCCTCGTCGAAGATCTCGACCGGGACAATCTTGTCGCCCGAAGTCTGCCAGTCGATGTCGCTGCCGTCGGCAATCGCGTGGATGGAGGTCTTGGCCTTGGCCAGGTATTCGACAGTCATGCCTTTGGGAATCCAGCGAGCGCCGCTGGGGATGGACACCTCGGTCATCATGCCGCCGGCCAGCTCTGCCGCGTTACACAGTGCGATGGCGTGAACGGACGCCAGGTGATTGGTGATTTCCTTGCGAAACGGCACCTTCACTTCGCCGCGACCGGGGGCCAACACCGAAATTTCCGGGTTGATGGTGCCGAAGTACGGGGCCATCTGGCAGGCCATATTGCTGAACGCGGACGGACCGACGCTTTGGTACATGCTGAGAGTCTGGCTCATGGCGTATCTCTGGTCAGGTGGGCTGGAGTCATGAACAGAACATTACTCGATTACAGAATTATGCTCTGTTACAGAACAATATTCTGTAATCTGCCACGCTGTCAATCGCTCGTGCCAAGCCTTCGTTTCAATTAACATGGCCCCTTTTTGCCCGGGCCGAAAAATGGAACCTGTCGATCTCCTCGAGCGCTGTTACCCAGGGCGTCGTGCCGAGTCCAAGCGGCATATCCTTCGATGTGCCTTGGCACTGTTCAATCAACAGGGCATAGAAGCGACCACCATCGATATCATCCGTGGCGAAAGCGAGATGAGCGTGGGGGCCATTTATCACCATTTCGAGAACAAGGAAGGTTTGGTCGCGGCGTTGTACATGACCGCCCTGGACGATCAGGCACGGCTCAGGGACAGCTACCTTGGTGCTGTCGCGTCGACCCGGGAGTGGGTGCATGCCCTGGTGTTCAGCTACGTGGATTGGGTGGTCAGCCAACCCGATTGGGCACGGTTCCAGTACCAGGCGCGCTTTGCGGTCGCGCGCAGCAGCTTCAACGAGCGGCTCGCCGAGGCGAATCTGGCCAGGAACGCCGAACTGAAGAAATGGTTCAGTGACCCGGCCCACCGGCAGGATCTGCAGGACCTGCCTTTCGAGCTGATCCCGTCACTGATCATCGGCTCGGCGGAAAGCTACTGTCGCGCCTGGCTCTCTGGCCGCGTCAAACGCAGCCCTGAAGGCTACCGGCAGCAGTTGGCCGAGGCCGCTTGGCGTGCCGTTGGCATGCACGCCGGCACCTCGTCCTGAAGGTTCTGAGCCCCCCGAACAGATTCATTGCATAGCGGCCCAGCCCTAGTGGCCTGTGTGGCTAATTCGTGCACTCGAATTAACCGTACAGGCCACTAGTTGCGCGCCGTCGGCATGGCGCGATGGCCGAAACTGGTCGATGGCCGCGAACCTGCTATCTTTGAAACAAACCTGAGTAGTTGCGATCCCATACGTATCCAGGTTTGTACAGGGAGTAACGAAGTTTGGAAGCAGTGGAACTGCTCGCTGTTGATGAATGGGCACCATCATGTCTACGTGGCGATTGTGATGTGATCATCGTCAACTACAACGCCGGTGAGCTTTTGCTGGCGAGTGTAGGGTCGGCGTTTGCCGCCGGGGCCTCCCGCGTGATCGTGGTGGATAACAACTCCCACGATGACAGCCTGGTGCAGTTGGAGCGAATCCACCCTGCCGGCGACTCGCTTCAGATCGTCCGCAATACCGCCAACCTCGGCTTTGCCGTGGCGTGCAATCAAGGTGCTCGCCTGTCTGCGGCCCCCAACGTTTTTTTCTTGAACCCGGACACCGAACTGGCCGCCAATGCCATGGACCGCATGCTGCAGGCACTGCGCAGCTCGCCCGAAATCGGCATGGTCGGAGGTTTCCTGTGCAATCCGGACGGCAGCGAGCAAGCCGGTGGACGCCGGGTGTTTCCAACGCCCAGACGCGCCTTCATGCGAGCTTTCGGGCTTTCGCGACTCTCGACGCTTTTCCCATCGCTGTTATCCGATTTTTTATTGCATAAGGAACCGCTACCCAGCGCCCCCACTGTCGTTGAAGCCATCTCCGGAGCTTGCATGCTGGTCAAGCGTGAAGCGATCGAGAGCGTCGGGCTGTGGGACGAAGACTATTTCCTTCATTGCGAGGACCTGGACTGGTGCATGCGCTTCCATCAGGCCGGCTGGCGCGTACTGTTCGTGCCGGATGCCCGGGTGATGCATGTGTTCGGCGGTTGCAGTCGTGATCGACCTTATTTCGTCGAATGGCACAAACACTTGGGGTTCCTGCGTTTCTATCGCAAGTTTTTCCGTCGTAAATACCCTGCCGTCCTGTGGATCAGCGTGGTGATCGGGGTCTGGTTTCGATTCAGCCTGGTGGTCCTTCGCCACGCCACCACCCGGCTTAAGCATGCATGGGACCTTCGATAATTGCGGCTAGGCGTATTGGGCGGCACCAGCCTCCTGGGCGAGCGCGCCCTGCCATTGCTGGCCCATGCCGGTCACTCGACGAGCGCCTTTGCCCGAAGCCTGCCCAGCGTGTCCTGCCCCGGGGTCACCTGGCGAAAGGCTGACGACTGGCACGGACTGGCGCTGGACACCTTCCTGTCATTCGCGCCCCTCTGGGTGCTACCCGACTACCTGGAGCGCCTTGCCGGCACCCAGGTCAAACGTGTTGTCGCCCTCTCATCCACCAGCCGTTTCGGAAAGCACGCATCGCCCGACGCTCGGGAACGGGACGTGGCGCAACGCTTGATACGTGCAGAAGAACAGCTTGAGCAGTGGGCGGTCGAACGGCAAATCGAATGGGTAATCCTGCGACCGACCCTGATCTATGGTTTTGGCCGCGACAAGAATATTTCGGAAATCGCGCGGTTCATTCAACGCTTCGGATTTTTCCCACTGATCGGAGGCGGCACCGGGTTGCGCCAGCCGGTGCATGGGGATGACGTCATCCGGGCGTGCCTGTCCGCCGTGAGCACGCCTGACCTGCCCAGTGGCGCCTACAACCTCTCGGGGGGAGAGGTCCTGTCTTATCACACCATGGTCAGGCGTATTTTCCAGGCCATGGGACGCCCGGAGCGAACACTGCCCCTCCCTGCCCCGGTATTGAGCCGGGCCGTTTCGATCATGCGCTGCCTGCCACGCTACCGACATCTTTCCAGCGCGCTGGTGGCGCGGATGAATGAGGATCTGGTGTTCGATCATTCCCACGCCAGTGATCGACTTGGCTTTGCGCCCAGGGCGTTTCAACTGATGGAAGAGGACTTGCCTGGGCGCTGAGGCGGCTGACGGCGGTGGGTCAGCTGCAGGGATGTTGAGTTGACGGGCCCCATCGCGAGCAAGCTCGCTCCCACAAGGGTATCTGTGGTGCATGCAATACCTGGAACACCTCAAAAAACGGTGGGAGCGAGCTTGCTCGCGATGGCGGAGGGTCAGTTTGCGGTGATGTTGAATACCCACAAGGTTTTTTGGGTACTGCACGACCCTGTGGCGAGGGAGCTGGCGCCCGCTGGGTCGCGTAGCGGCCCCAAAAAAACGATGAGCGCTGCGCACTCAAGCGGGAGCAAGCTCCCTCGCCACAAAAACTATCCAGCCATCACGCCACAGATTGATCAACGGTAAACCCTGTGGGAGCGAGCTTGCTCGCGATGGCGGCGTGACCGTCGACGAGGATGTTGAAGGTGATGGCCCTGTGGCGGCTTAACCCTTCTCCCCCAGCTCGCTGCGGTGAACATGGGCTTGCCAAGCGCCCCATTTGCTTTCGAAGTACGCCTGGTTCTTGTCCCAGAGGGCCTGGTACTCGCCACTGGCGATCAGCTTCCTGAACGAGGCCTGCCCGTAGTGATGGATAAACGCATCTTCGGCGCAGACCGTCCGATATCCGGCCGCCTGCACGCGACGGCTGTAGTCGTCGTCCTCGAACATCCCGATCCCGAATGCCTCATCCAGATACCCCACCTCTTCGAGGACGCTGCGGCGAAAGGCAACACAAAACATCGCCAGCATCGAGATATCGAATGAGCGTCCCTTGCGGGTTTCGGTGTAGCGGTCTGCAAAGTCTTGCATCTGTTGAATGTCGGTATAGGAAACCTCGATTTTCGCTTCGTTGCCGACCGCATTCGTGACCGGCCCGACCAAGCCGATACTCGGATCCCGCACATGCCTGACCAGCGGGTCCAGCCAGCCGCCAGGCACGACCGTGTCGTTGTTGAGCAGCAGCAGCACGTCACCATCGGCTTCGCGCAAACCCTGGTTGTTCGCCGCGGCAAAGCCCCGGTTGTCCGGGTTCAGGATGATCTTCGCGCTCGGCACCGCTTGGCGCAGGCGTTCAAGATAATCACCTGTCCCATCGTCCGAGCCATTGTCGACAACAATGAGCTCGTAATGGGGCCAGGTGGTGTTACGCAGAATGCTGTTGACGCATTGAATGGTCAGGTTGAGGTTGTTGTACGTCACGAGCACGATCGAGACTTTTTCGTACAGGCCGACGATAGCCAGGTGCATGCTATTGAAGCGATCCTTCCAATCATTGGCCCGGGCCAGCTCCACGCGCCGTTTGTACAGGACCAGGTCGCGTTCGGCCAAGGCACGCTCGATCTGCTCGAGGAACTCATCGACCCCGGTGGCGAAGTACAGCAGGTCTTTATAGATGCTCATCTCCGTCAGTGGCGTAGAGATCACCGGCTTGCCTGCGCTGATGTACTCGTAGAACTTCACCGGATCAACCGCATGCGTCACGTTGTAGAGCCTGAAGGGAATCAGGCAGGCATCGAAATGATCCAGGTAAAGCGGCATTTGCGAGTACGGCTTGTGGCCCAACAGCTGCACATTGGGCTTGTGCTCGAGCCCCGTCAGATCCTCGACGAAAATGTCCCCCACCAGGACGAAGTTCCACGCTGGCCGCCGGTCCGCCAGCGCCGCCAGCAAGGGATAATCAAGCCACTGGGCCAGGGCACCGTAGTAACCAATGACAGGCCCGACAAGCCCGCTCAACACATCATTGGTAAAACAGTGCTGCCGGAAAAAAGCGAAATCCACCGCGTTTCGGACCAACACACAGCGTGGGTTGTAGGCACACCATTTTTCGTAAAGCAACGCGGCGGAAACGGTCACCAGGTCGGCCTGGGCAATCAGGGTCTTTTCCTCGCTCAGCAACTGTTCGCCGATGTTCGGAAAGCCATCCCAGTCATCCATGCAGTCGTAGTGAATGCGCCAGCCGTGCATGGCGCGCAGGCTGAGTGCCACCGGGCTCCAGTAGGCGATATGCACCACCGAGAGGGCGGTCCTGATCTGCATGTCGGCAACCAACGCAGCCAAGGCTCGCAGCAAGGCTTGATGATTCTGAGGCGTCACGGTCTTTTCGTAATACGCCTCTTGCGCGTCGCGCTGCAAGGCCACTTCAAAGACATTGGGCGCCACCGACGCCAATCGATAAAGCTGCCCCTGCTCCGGCACAACGGAGGGGACGATGTAAAACACCCGATAACCATTGTTCGCAAACTGGCTCATCAACTGCTGCGGTCGCTGAAAGCGCGCGGCCCACTCGATGTTGGCGAAGCAGAGAATATCCAGGCGTCCTTTCGTCGCAAAATCAGGCTCCACCGTAACGTTTGGCAACGGCTCCGGTGCTGCCGGGTAGACGATTGCCGCAGCCGTTTCGGGAAATTCCCGGGTGGCGGCAAAACCATAACGCATCACCCGGAACAGTGAACGCAGGGGACGGGTGAAACGCCACGAACGGGTGTTTTGCAGGAAGTCGACTTTCGCCAGGGCGATATCGCGCGCGTTGATGGCCGCATCCCGTTGAGCCAAGGCGGCATCGCGGTCGATCAAGGCGCTGTCGAGTTTAAGCACGTGGGTACCCATGCAGCGGCGTGCTGTCACCCGGCGGCCACAGGGAACTAACGGAGCCCGGCCGGTAGAACGTCGCCGTCAGGCTGCGGCGGGAAGATTGGCAGCCACTCACCACGGGAGTGACGGCATGCCAGGAATGGTCCGAGCGCACCAGGATCGCCGAATTGCCCACCAACGGCTCGATCTCGGCCGCCACGGCGGTGGGATCGTTGCGGTGCAGGATGGTCAGGCAGCCGCCGTCGTTGCGGTCCCAGGACTCATTGAAATACAGGATATGGGTGACCAGTTTGTCGGGCAGGTCCGGATGGGCTCCCAGGCTCGCACCGGGGCCGTAATGAAAGACGTTGACCTCCATCGGCACACTGCGCAGATCGATCCCGCTCAGCTCCGACATGGCCTCTCGATAGGCGGCCGAGCCGAGGTCCTGTGCCAGTCGCAACCACGCCTCGCTCAGTTCTTCGGGAAACGCGATGGTAGGGGTGCCCATGCTTACCAGGGCCCGCGCCTCATAGTCATAGTTTTTCTCGCCACCGTAACCACTCACCGTCTTGAAGTGATCGTGAGGAAAGGTTGCCGCCAACGCGGCGGCATCCTCGGTCGAATACAGATTGCCGATTTCAGCCCATGAGAACGGATGGGCCTTTAGCGCCGCTGGCGTGAGACGAGAGAGATCTAGCATTGTCGGTTCTTGTTCGCTGTCAGGTTTCGGATACCACGGGCGATGGAACGCAGTGGTGCGGTCATTCGGAATGAATTGGAGTTCTGCAACTCAAGCATCCTGGCGTCACTGAGGGCCAGTTGCTGGCTGAGCTGGACAATCCGTTGCTGCTGGACGAGCTCCTGCGCCGCAAGGCTTTGTGCCGGTTCGATGCTGGCCGGCTCTGGCACGACAGGGCTTGCCGGCCGTTCAGTCGACACGGGGTCACGGCCCTCGGCTGCGGCTTCAAGCAGATTGGGCAGATGCTGTAGAAACGCTCCCAACACCGGCTGGGACGCTGTTTTACCCTGGCGAATGATCGCCGCGACCCGGTCCCAATGCTCGACCAACTGATCCGCCGCCGCACGCGCCGCGGGCGATGGACAGGTCTTGCCCACGCGGGCGAGCAACCATGGCGGATCGATCGTCGCCACGTCCGGCAAGGCGTGGAGCGAGTCGAACCCCGCCAGCGCCGTGTATTTGCCCGTGGTCAGGTCCGCCGAGCAAAACACCGGGACGCCAAACGCCAAAGCGGTGATCGCCAGGTGGTAGCTATGGCCGATGACCGCTTGGGCCTGGCTGAGAATTTCCGCCATCAGCAATGGCTCTGGCCAGAACGACAAGGTAACGGCCCCCGGCAGGCGCCCGGCAATGACCGACGGATCGTCCCCAAGGACGGGGCCAATCGGCACCACCAGGAACTGATAGCCCTGGAATGCCTCGGCGTGGTCTTCGAACAGTTTTATAAAGGATTCCACCACGTGAATGGCGTGGATCACGATGTAGGGCCCGGGCAGCCCGGCCTGTTCGCGCAGGCCAATGAACTCGGCCGAGGGTTGCTGCTCATCGATCAGGCGGGGCAAGCCAAACGCGGTATCGGGCAGCACTTCGATCTCGGCCTGTTGAGCCAGCGCGGCGAGGGTATCGCGCGACAGTGCATCTCGCACGCGCACGTACTGGCTCTGCTCAAGGGTCATTTTCAATAGCGGCCTGGCCCAGTCGGGAATATCGTTGCAATGCATCCCGGGGGCATTCCACATGACCGGGACCGCGTGTTGCAGCGCGATGAGCGCAGGGGTCAGCCAATAACCGGTGGGGTGGTGGATATCGGCGGTTGTCGGACCATAGCCGTGGGCAACGACTTTATCGAAGCGGATCAGGAAACCACCGCCAATCAAGACCCCATCCAGGCTCGCCGCGACACGGGGCAACTCCGTCAGCGATGTCACCGCATAAGGCCATTGCGGTCGGGTTTTCCCGTGGTAGGAAAACCGATGCAGGTTGACAGAACCCAAGCGCCGGGTCAGCTCCGCCTCGGCGATGATCGGAAACAGCAGATCACCGTAGTTTTCCACGTCAAAGGTGCCGAATATGGCGACCTGCCACGTGCGCGTGTCCGGGTGCTCCGTCAAAACCTGTTCTCCTTGAGCGGCGCAGACCTTGGGAGGTGGTTCAACCGGTCGAGGGTCGATCCGCTGCAACCCCAGGTCAACCATGCCCAAGAAGCTCTTGTGGTTCGGCAGCATGTCGAACGCCAAGGGCGCGACCTGCTTTTCGATCAGTTGCGAGGTGTCTTCCGTCGCGCCGTGCAACAGCTTGAGGGTGACATGATAGCGCCCCTCGGCGAGGTTGGCCGGGAAGCGCACCGTGATCGCCGCACGCCGCCAGCCGTTTTCGGGCGGGCTGGGTTGCAGTGCGAAGTTGCCCCCGCCGATCACCAGCAGCCTGGCCTCCTGGATAGTGAAGCTGATGTTCGGTTGCGTGATCGATTCATGCAGCAACGCCTCGACGCGAATCTCGATATCGTCGCCATACAGGTAGCTGGACGAAAGTTGCTGGGTATTGGTGAAGCAGGCAGCACTGATGTGCCCCTCTTCGGTCCCGAAGGCCATACCCTCCTGCCTGCCCATGAATGACTTGCGCGTCACCGGTATCACGCCACCACTGGCCCAGCGACGTTGCTCGTCCCGCATGTCGAGCAAGTGCAGCTCGGCCATTTCATCGGGCGAGCCGCTGGCCACGACCCGGCCTGCGCGCAGGTAGATGACCCGGTGGCAGAAGCGCTTGACCATGCTCATGTCATGGGAGACGAACAGCAGCGTCGTGCCTTTGGCAGCCAGTTCTTCCAGCCGGTTCAGGCATTTGAATTGAAAAGAGGCATCGCCAACGGATAGGGCCTCGTCGACGATCAGGATCTCCGGCTCGACACAGACCGAAACGGCGAAGGCCAACCGTACCAGCATCCCGCTGGAATAGATCTTGGTGGGCTGGTCGATGAAGTCGCCGATATTGGCGAAGGCGATGATGTCATCGAAACGAGCGTCGATTTCCGAGCGATCCAAGCCCAGCACCGCCGCATTCACATAGACGTTTTCGCGACCGGTGAACTCCGGGTTGAAACCGGACCCCAGCTCGAGCAACGCCGCAATCCGACCATTGCCCTGGACGCTGCCCCGGGTCGGCATCAACGTCCCGCAGATCAGTTGCAACAAGGTGGATTTGCCGCTGCCGTTACGGCCGATGATACCGACGGTCTCCCCCCTTGCGATGGTCAGCGAAACATCGTCCAAGGCCCAGAACTCGCGATAGAAACGCTTCCTGCCGCGCACCAGCATCTGCAATAGACGGTCCTTGGGCGCATCATAAATCTGGTAACACTTGCTCAGGTTTTCGGCACGAATGGCCACTTCAAACGACATCGACAAAACCCTTCCATGAATCACGGCCATTATTGCGGCGCTACTCAATCAGTCCTTCGCTGGGAACTGCGGATGAGTTAAGCACAGATGGGGAAAAAAACTTCGAATGAACCTGCACGTGGTCTACCCTCCAATGAGGACGCGACACAGGGAGCATCCGAATATTGCCTTAAGGATCAAGCACCAATGCAGTCGTTCAGCACGTCCCCCACCGCCATGATCAAGAGTGTCCTGGTCAATCGAATCCTGATCTACGTATTGATCCGCAGAGAAGTCATCGGGCGCTACAAGGGTTCGATGCTCGGCGTCTTGTGGTCGTTCTTCACTCCGGTTTTCATGCTGGTGGTCTACACCTTCGTGTTCAGTGTCGTCTTCAAGGCCCGCTGGTCGGGCGGCGGTGAATCCAAGAGCGAATTCGCCCTGGTACTGTTCGCGGGCGTGTTGGTCTTCAACCTGTTTTCCGAATGCGTGAGCCGTGCGCCGGGCCTGGTGCTGGCCAATACCAACTACGTCAAGAAGATCGTGTTCCCACTGGAAACCCTGCCCCTGGTGTCGCTCGGCGCAGCGCTGTTCCACATGGCGGTCAGCGTCCTGGCCTGGCTGATCTTTTATGTCGTCCTGTTCGGAACGCCACCGATAACGGCCCTTCTATTGCCATTGGTGCTTTTTCCCTTGGTGCTGATGCCGCTGGGTCTCTCCTGGTTTCTCGCCTCGATCAGCGTCTACCTGCGTGATATCGGCCAGTTCATCGGCATCATCATCACGGCGATGCTGTTTCTCTCGCCGATTTTCTATCCGCTCTCGACGCTTCCGCAGAGCTATCAGGCCGCGTTGCAGGCAAACCCACTAACGCTGCCGGTGGAAATGGTTCGCGATGTGCTGTTCTGGGGCCGGCCGCCGCAATGGACCTATCTGGCGGCTTATTCGGCCATTTCCGTGCTGATTGCCTGCGCCGGGTTTGCCTGGTTCCAGCGGACCCGCAAAGGCTTTGCCGACGTTATATGACATTGTTGCGTGGCGCCCCGCTCAGCACCCGCTATGCTGATTCATGCCACGGCTGGAGCCTGGCTGGTGACTGACGCACACATCAATCCTGAAGACCGAGTGTGCGTCGCCGTATTGACCAAAGGACCAGAAAACCGCATGGACCAGATCAACCGTCTTGTTGATTGCATTGACCAACTGACTCGCTCAACACAATCCAGAACCATTGAAACCTTGCAGTTGGTCAAGGAAATCGAGAATCGAGATCGGCTTATCGAACAACTGAACCTTGGTTCGAAAGCGCTTCGCACCCGTCTGTCGCTCCAAGAAGGCAAGACCGGGCGACTGCGCGAGCAACTGCGGGTGGCCGAACAGCGCCTCAAGGACGCCGAGGCATTAATCCAGACCAAGGAAAAAGAGGCTGTCGTGCTTTCCGATTGGGCGGTGGATCTGCGTGCCCAACTGGCGGCCAAGCAAGCCGAGCTGTTCAAGCTTTCCGACTGGGGCAACGCCATCGAACGTGCACCGCTGCGTTATTCGATACGCAAGCAGTTGTATAAATTATCGCGCCAGGTCTACGCCTGGTTGCCACTCACCGCACAGCAGAAAAGCAAGCTGGCGCGTCGGCTTCGAAGTTGGTTGAAACCCGGCAAGGCAACACCGGGCGAATCATCGGCAGACGCCAGTTCTGCGCTGCAATCTTTGCCACCGCCGGTAAACCTTGCAGTACCGTCCAGCCTCGGGCAGCCCACGATCCTGATGTTCGGCGTGATCGATTGGCACTTTCGCATCCAACGCCCACAAAACCTGGCAAAGGAACTGGCCCGGGCCGGACAAACGACTTTTTATATCTCGAACAATTTCATCGACGACGAGGCCCCCGGCTTCGAAGCAGAGCCCTTGGAAGGCTCCAACCGGCTGTTCCAGATCCGTTTCAAGGTGCTCGGTGCACCGGCCATTTATCATGCCCCGCCGTCAGCGGCCGCGATCCGCCAGTTGTGCGAAGGCCTGGCCATGCTCCTGCAATCGGCGAACGTCAACGCGGCGGATTGCATTGTCCAGCACGCCTACTGGTTCCCGCTGGCCAGGCGAGTGCCAAACGCCACGCTGGTCTATGACTGCATGGATCACCACGAAGGCTTCGGCAACGTGGCCCAGGAACTGCTCGACCTGGAAATCGCCCTGATGCGCCGGGCCGATCTGCTGGTGGCGACATCCGACTGGATCGAACAACACGGCAAGCGGGAAAACCGTAACGTTGAGGTGATCCGCAACGCCTGCGAGTTCAGTTTCTTCAGCCGACGTCCCGACAAGGTCTACCGGGCCCCCGGCAACAGAAAGATCATCGGTTACTACGGCGTCATTGCCGAATGGTTCGACCTGGACCTGGTCAAGCGGGTCGCCCAGTCCTTCCCGCAGCACCTGATCCTGTTGATCGGCAGTGATATCGTCCAGGCAAATAGACTCTTCAAGGCCTTCCCGAATGTGGTCCTGGAGGGTGAAGTCCCGTATGCCTCCCTGCCTTACTACCTCCACGCCATGGACGTTTGCCTGCTTCCGTTCAAGGTCATGCCGTTGACCCTCGCCACCAACCCGGTCAAGGTCTATGAATACCTGAGCGCGGGGAAACCTGTGGTGTCGGTGAAACTGCCGGAGTTGAGCCAGTTTGGCAAACTGGTCTGGGCGGTTGAAGAGCCGACTGAGATCATCTCGACCCTACGCAGTGTCCTGGGCGCACTGCCGGAGGACAGCGCCACGCTGGCGGCCCGTCAATCGTTCGCCCGGGGCCAGACCTGGCAGCATCGGGCCGCCAGCCTGCGCGAGGCCATTGCAACCTTGCCCGTGCCCAAAGTCAGCGTCGTGGTGTTGACCTACAACAACCTCGAACTGACCAAGGCCTGCCTCGACAGCCTGTTGACCCAGAGCCAGTACCCGAACCTTGAAATCATCGTCGTCGATAACCACTCCAGCGACCAGACCCCGGCGTTCCTCACTGCCTGGGCCGACGGCCATCCAGACCGGATCGTGATCCTCAACCAGGACAACAAAGGATTCGCCGCCGGCAACAACCTGGGCCTCGCCGCGGCCAGCGGCGACTACCTGGTTATCCTGAACAACGACACGGTCGTCACCGCCGGCTGGATCAAAGGCTTGATCCGCCACCTGCAAGACCACAAGGAGATCGGCATCATTGGCCCGATCACCAACAACATCGGCAATGAGGCCAAAGTCAGCACCCGCTATGAGCGGATAGAAGACATGCCCGCCGAAGCCGCGCAAATGACCCGCGCCCGCATGGGCGAGTGGTTCGAGATCAACACCCTGGCGTTTTTCTGCGTGATGTTCCCGCGCTCGACCTACGAGCAGGTCGGTGGCCTGTGCGAAGAGTACGGCCTCGGGTTTTTCGAGGATGACGACTATTGCCGCCGCATACAGCGTCGTGGCATGCGCGCGGCCTGTGCCGAAGATGTTTTCGTTCATCACCACCTGTCCGCCTCGTTCAACACCTTGGGCGCCAGGAAAAAACAGGCACTTTTCGAAAAGAACCGGGCGATCTACGAAAGCAAGTGGGGATCCTGGGTCCCGCACACGTACCGAGACGCCTGAACGTCCTTCGCATGCAACGCTATTTACTCAAGGGAGCAGATGAATGTGTGGCGAGGGAGCTTGCTCCCGCTGGGCCTGTAGGAGCTGTCGAGCGAAGCGAGGCTGCGATCTTTCCCCGGACACTTGAATCCCAAGTGAAAGATCAAAAGATCGCAGGCTTCGCCAGCTCCTACAGAGCCCAGCGGGAGCAAGCTCCCTCGCCACGAATCTTTGGTTTGCCTTAATGGACAGTGTTGTCCCTTTAGCCGAGACGATATTTTGCCCAGATTCAGCCTGAAATATGCAGTAGTGCTGTTGGTTCTGCTGGTAAGTGCGGTGGTCGGTGTGTACGGTTTTTCGACGCTTGAACTGGCGTCCATGAACAGCAGTAGCCGGACGATATTGCTGTCAGTGGCAGTTCTCGCCGTCCTCACCGTCTTCACTCGCAAGCCACCGCTCATGCTTTGCCTGGGTTTACTGGCGTGCCTGGCCGTTGCCTGCGCGCAAGCTTGGCCGGTGATAGTGGTCGTAGTCTTCGCGCTGTCTGCCACGGTGCTCGGCAGGTGGATGCTCGGGCAAGTAGCCTCTGCCGACTGGAGTGTCCATCTGCTGGTAGGTGCCGGTACGTTCGGTACGCTAACGGGCCTGGCCGCGTATTGGCCGATCAACTACCCCTGGCTATATGGCGCGATGCTGTCGCTGCCGCTGCTACTGGGGCACAAGCACGTCACCGGGTCATGGCGTGAACTGCCGCGGCACATCCAGGCCACCCGCTCAGCACAAACACCCCTCCAGACCGGGCATGACGTCCTGATCGGCGGCTTTGCCTGCCTTTACGTGCTGGTCGCCTTCATGCCGGAGGTCGGGCATGACGCGTTGGCCATGCACCTGTTCGTCCCTTCACACCTGGCCCAGCGACATCAATGGTCATTCGATGCCAGCACTTATGTGTGGGCCGTCATGCCCATGCTGGCCGACTGGATCTACAGCATCGTCTATATGCTGGCCGGCGAAACAGCAGCGCGCCTGAGCAACAGCGCATTCACCTTGCTGCTGGCGTGGCAGATCCGCAACATGACCCTCTGGGCCGGAGGCTCTGCCACCAGTGCCCGCTGGGCAAGCCTGATCTTCCTCTCAACGCCCCTCGCCTTCGCCGAAAGCAGCAGCCTGCATATCGAGTCGGCGTGGACCGCCTTCATGCTGGCCGGCACCCTGGCGATCCTGAAGGTCACAAGCTTCACGCCGGATCCCAGGGAGCGCCTGTCGCAACTGTTCCTGGCCGGCGTCCTGCTGGGCTTCGCCCTGGCGACCAAGGCCGTGACGCTGAGCGTCCTGCCGGTCCTGCTGGTGATCCTGCTGGTGCAATTCAAGGCCTGGGTTGTGCCAGGCATCGTCAAGACGCTCCTGCTGGGCAGTGCCGGCCTGATCCTGGCCGGCGCCACTCCCTACCTCTGCGCCGGGGTCTTGACCGGCAACCCGGTGTTCCCGTTTTTCATCGCCATCTTCCATTCGCCGCTCTGGCCCGACATCAATTTCGAACCGCCGGCCACGTTCGGTACCGGGATGACCTGGGATACCCTCTATCGAATGGTCTTCAAGTCGCCTCAGTTCATCGAAGGGCGCGTCGGTGCGGCCGGCGTCCAGTGGCTGTTGCTGCCCACGGCCGCCGTCGCCGTGCTGGTGAGCGGCAACAGAAAAGCCCTGTGCATTCTCCTGGTTGGCGCCGGCGCGATGTTCACGACGTTCCACTCAACGGCCTACCTGCGTTATGTGTTCCCGTCCTTCGCGCTGTTTTCGGTGATCCTGGCCCTGCCCTTCTCCGACGCCAGGGTTTTCCCCCGCAGCCTCGCCATCGTCGCCGGTGCCCTGCTGGTCCTGGCCAATACCCGTTTCATTCAGGCCGCGACTTATTACGGCGACATCAGCCCCTCGGCACTGTTGAGCCAGGCAGGTCGGGAGGCCTATCTGTTGCAACGCCTGCCTATCCGGAAAATGGTCGACACCGTCAACGCCTTGAACAGCGGGGATCAGCCCGTGGCGGTCTTTGCGTCGCCGCTGATGGCCGGTTTGCACGGCGATGCCCTTTACGCATCCTGGTACAACCTGAAGTGGAAAAACGAATTCGATGCGGCGGCCTCACCCTCGGCGCTCACCCAGCGCTTGCGCCAGCGTCAGGTGAACTGGCTGCTGAGCGACCTCAAATCCCTTCCCCAGGCGCCTCTCGATCGGCTGCTCGCTGTGTCCACGTCGTCTGCCAGATTGGGTGACCTGGACCTGCGCAAACTCAACGTCACGCACGATGAACGCCTGCTCAACCCGGAGCTGTCCAGCCTCGAAGGCTGGAGCCTGACGTCACCCTCGGCGTATGACGCGGCGCGCAAGATCCTGACCGTCAACGTCAACACACCGGCCACGCAGCGGGTCGAAGTGACACCGGGACTGACGTACATCAACAGCGTGTCCGCACGCTGCGCAACAACGGCCACCACCGGCAGAATCCAGGCCAATTGGATGGACGACCAAGGCGATTTCATCACCGCCAGCATCGAGACATTTGACTGCACCACGCAATGGGAGACCCATGAAATGAGCGTCGTTGCCCCTGCAAATGCCACGTCCGCGATCATCTATGCGTCCGGGCATACCGACACTCCCGTGGCATTCAGGTCACTTTCATTCAGGCAATAGTGGGCGATATCGATGAACTCAAAAACCGAGCTTTTCACGGATGAACAGCGAGTCGCCGTCGTCATCCCCAGCTATCGGGTCACCGCGCACATTGTCGGCGTCATCGACGCCATAGGGCCGGAGGTCTGGCGCATCTATGTCATCGACGATGCCTGCCCGGACGGATCAGGCGGGCATGTCCAGGCCTCCTGTAACGACTCCCGGGTCAAAGTGCTGCCCCATGACGTCAACAAAGGCGTCGGTGGTGCGGTCATGACCGGCTATCGGGCAGCCCTCGCCGACGGTGCCAGTATCATCGTCAAAGTCGCCGGGGATGGTCAGATGGATCCGACGCTGATCCCGCTGTTCATCGAGCCGATCCTGGCGGGTGAAGCCGACTACACCAAGGGCAATCGATTTTTCAATCTGGAAGAAGTGCAATCGATGCCGCGGCTGCGCCTGTTCGGCAACGCCGTGTTATCGCTGATGGCCAAACTGTCGACGGGTTACTGGGATCTGTTCGACCCTACCAATGGCTACACGGCGATCCACCGTGACGTCGCCCGGCTGCTACCCCTGGACAAGGTCAGCCAGCGCTATTTTTTCGAGACCGACATTCTGTTCCGCCTGAACACGGTGCGCGCCGTCGTGGTGGACATTCCCATGGAGGCCCGCTACGGCGACGAAGTCAGCCACCTCAAGATTTCGAAGATCGTGGGCGAATTCCTTTTCAAGCACCTGCGCAATTTCACCAAGCGCGTGCTCTACAACTACTATTTACGCGACATGTCCCTGGCGTCGATCGAGCTGCCGATCGGCATTCTGATGTTGTTGTTCGGCATCTTCTTCGGCAGTTATCACTGGTATGAATCGGCGCAGAATAGCGTCGCGACGCCCGCCGGCACCGTGATGCTCAGCGCCCTGCCCATGCTCATGGGGTTGCAGTTGATCATGGCGTTCCTCGGTTACGACATCGCCTCGGTACCCAGCAGGCCACGGCAATCCAGGCGCGGTAAAGCAACGTCATTGCGGGAAGAAAACTCATCAAAGCGCTAAGGGATTTTTTATCGGACCCGTCGCTCAAGGCATTGGATGTCGATGGCCTTGAACGACTCGCACTTCACGGCAAAGTGCTTGAACGCAAGCGAATGCTGCGGGAAGTCTTCGTGGAGTTTCACCACGGGTTTCATCGCCTGGCAGACCGCTACTTCAAGGTCGAAGGCCTTGAGGTGGAGTTGGGGGCGGGCATCGCGCCCATGCGCGATTCGTACCCAGAAGTATTGGCCACGGACATTGTCGCCACCGAGCAACTGGACATGGCGCTCAATGCCGAAGCAATGAGCCTGGGCGATCATTCGGTCAGGGCCTTTTATGGCCAGAACTGTTTTCATCACTTTCCTCACCCCGAGCAATTTTTCACGGAGCTGGAAAGAACGCTCAAGGTCGGCGGCGGCGCCATGTTGATCGAGCCCTTTCACGCACCCTTTGCCGCTTTTCTCTATAAACGCCTGTTCAAGTCCGAAGGCTTCGACATGCACTTCCCGTCTTGGGAGACACCTTCGACCGGCCCCATGAACGGCGCCAACCAGGCCCTCAGCTACATCGTCTTCGTGCGCGACAGACAGGCGTTCGAGCGCAAGCACCCAGGCCTGGAAATCGTCCACCAGGAAATCTGCGGCAATTATTTGCGCTACCTGGTTTCCGGCGGCCTGAACTTTCGCCAGTTGTTGCCTGACGCGCTGATCCCCGTGCTCAAGCTCGTGGAAAAACTGCTGCATCCGATGAGGCGACTGTTGGCACTGCATCACATCGTGGTGATCCGGAGGACGTCTTGACCTTTATCCGCTATGGCGCCATCCAGGTCATGGCCTATGCATTGGACATGGGTGCCTTTTTGCTGTTGATCGCACTATTCGGGGGTCACCCCATCCTGGCCAACATTGCCGGCAAAGGCGTGGCCGGGGTGTTCGCGTTCTTTTTGCATCGACACTTCACGTTCCAGTCGACCCATGGCAGCAGCAAGGCGCAAGCGCTGCGTTATTTCTCGTTGCTCGCCATCAATATCCCGGTCGCTTCGGCGCTGTTCAGCGTGGGGCTGTATGTCGTCGACAGCCCTGCCCCGGTGAAATTTGTCTGCGACGTGATCTGCGTGGCCCTGACCTACTGGATCAGCAAACTGTTCGTGTTTCATTCCACTACGCCCCCGCCGGTTCCCACTGACCGAGCCGAAGGCGCATGACCATGAAGCTATTGATAACCGGCGCGACAGGCTACATCGGGCAACGTTTGTCCGCCCTCGCGACGGCAAGGGGATACGAGGTCATTTGCGCCACCCGCCAGCCGGGCCCTGCCCCCTATGCCTGGCTTCCTTATGACCTGCGGGGCCCGGCGCCCGAATGCCCGGCCGGCACTCAGGCGCTGATCCATTTGGCGGCCGACACCTCGACCGGTGCCGACAACGACGCGGACGATGAAGTCAACGCGGCCCAGGCGCTGATCCGATGCGCCCAACAAGGCTCGGCCAGGTTCATCTTCATCTCCAGCCAAACCGCCGAGCCCACGGCCCCGAGCGTTTATGGCCGGACCAAGTGGCGCATCGAACAACATGTGCTGGCCGCCGGGGGCACAGTGATCCGCCCCGGGCAAGTCTACGGCGGTCCCGAACGCGGCCTCTTTGGCCTATTGTCGGGGCTGGTTCGCCGAAATCCGTTCATTCCGATTCTCTGGCCAGCGCCTTGCATACAACCCATCCATGTCGATGACCTCGCGGCCTCGATATTGGCCGTCGTCGAGCGGGACGACATTCGTGCCGAAATCCTCAACCTGGGCGCCGTGCAGCCGATTGCCTTCGACCGCTGCCTGGGGGCGATTGCAGCGCACCGGGTCCGTGCCGTTCGCCTGCCAATTCCCCTGCCGGTGGTACTGCTCAGGCTGTTGCGTCGGTTGCTGGGGCACTCCATGGGCGCGAAGCTGGGCCTGGAGCGGATTTTTTCCCTCATCCACCTGCCGCCCATGGACAGTGAGCGTTCCCTGCAAAAACTCGGCGGTCAACTGCGCCCGCTCGCCCACGGCATGCATCGCTCCGGCCGGGGGCAACGTCGCGGGCTTCTCCAGGAAGCCACGGTTCTCTTGAACTATCTGCTCAAGCGCCCGCCGCAAAGAAGCCTGGTCAGTCGCTATGTCAGGGCACTGGAGCGTGGGGGGAAAACCCGCCCCGTCATTAGCTCACGCTTGCTGATGAGCTGGCCGATACTCCTGCCGCTGCTGGACACCCCCGGCGTCCTGGGCAAGCCCGACGGCCAGGCGCTGGCCTGGCGCCTGCAGGTTGCACTCGCTATCGCCGAAGCCAGCCCCCAGGGCGCCCAGGTGTTTCTCGGTGTCCAACAATCGCGCAGCCCTGTCGCCACGCTGGTTGCGCTGGGGCTCACCGCGATCAAAGCGTTGACGTGGAAACTAGCGGCGTTGTCAGGCCGGCCCTTTGCCCGCCAACTGCTGCGTGAAAGTGAAGCCCACCGTGAAGCCTGAATTCGATGTGATCATTGTCGGCAGTGGCCCGGCCGGGACGTCGGCGGCCTATCCGTTGGTCAAGGCGGGCCTGAAAGTCCTCATGATCGATGCCCAGGCCAGCATCGGTTCATCGGTGCTGCCAACCCGCCCGTTCCTCAGCGCCAGGGCCAACGACGCGCATCAGTGGAAATGGATGATTGGCGATAACTTCCACGCCTTGAACCAACTGGACGCGGTATCGCCCAAGCTGAAGACACCGACCCACGCCCATCTCTTCGAAGGATTCAGCGCCGGCAATCGCATCGAGACCGACAACTTTTTCGGCGTCGGCTCCCTGGCCACCGGCGGCTTGTCCAATGCCTGGGGCTGCGGCGTGGCAACGCTGGGTGCCAGCGACTTAGCCGGGCTGCCCATCGATCATGCCGAGATGCAAGCGTCCTACGAAACCGTCGCCCGCCGGATCGGCATCAGTGGCCGGATCGACGATGATCTTTCAAGCTATTTCGGCCTCGATGAGTGGTCGCAACCGCCGCTGCCACTGGATGCCCTGCACCAACGTCTGCTCGATCAGTACGCCCGGCGTCGCTCGGCGTATCCCGAGCAGGGGTTTCGCCTGGGCCGCTCCAGGGTCGCCGTCTTGAGCCAGCCCCTGGACGCGCGCAAGGCCTGCGACCTGTCGGGAAACTGCTTGTGGGGCTGTCACCACCAAGCCTTGTACAGCGCGTCGCAAGAGCTGCAAAAGCTCAAGCAGTACCCGGGATTCCAGCACGTCCAGGATTTCCTCGTGGAGGATCTGCAGACACAGGACGGTTCATGGGCGGTCACCCATCATCGTTCTTCCCGGCGCTTCTGCGGTACACGCCTGCTGCTGGCGGCGGGCACCCTGGCCTCGACCCGACTCGCCCTCAAGGGCCTGAATCATTCGGCCCCGATACCGCTGCTGTCATCGCCGACAGCGGCCTTCCTGTTGTGGCTGCCAAAAATGCTCGGCACCCCGAGGGCACCGGCATTTGGCTTGGGCCAGCTATCCTTCACCCTGGCGCTGACGGCCGGTGCGACGGCTTTCGGCTCGACATTCAACACCACGGGCTTGCCCATGACCGAGTTTGTCAACCGGATCCCCCTGAGCAAACGCTACAGCATCGAGTTGCTGAAAAACCTGCTCAGTGCCTGCGTCGTCGGGAACCTCTTCCTGCCCGGACACCTGTCCCACAACACGGCGGCCTTGCGCCCCGATGGCTCGTTGAGCATCAACGGCCACGTGCATCCCGAACTCCCCGGACTCATGAAGTCTGCCGAGACAAAGCTTCGCCGGATCTATTGGAAAATGGGCGCGCTGTTGATGCCCATGAGCTTCACCGTCGGCAGGCCGGGGGCAGATATCCACTATGCCGGCACGCTGCCCATGCACGCGACGCCCCGGATCGGGCAGACCGATCGCCTTGGCGAAGTCGCCGGCTTGCCCGGTGTGCATGTTGTCGACGGTGCCTGTTTGCCCAGACTCACCGAAAAGTCCCACACGCTGACCCTCATGGCCAATGCGGACCGGATAGCCCGCTCACTTGCCACCACGATAGGACATCAAAAGGCATGACCCACAAGGTACTTTGCATCGTTGGTACGCGTCCGGAAGCCATCAAGATGGCGCCCGTGATCAAGGCGCTCCAGGCCGAAAGGAATATCGCTTGCCGGGTGCTCGCCACCGCCCAGCACCGAGGCCTGCTGGACCAGATCCTGGCCGGCTTCGCAATCACGGCCGACCTGGACCTGGACATCATGCGTCCCAACCAGTCATTGGCGGCCCTGACCTCTCGCCTGCTGCTCGAACTCGACAACGTCTTGCAAGCCGAGCAACCCGATGTCGTCCTGGCTCAAGGCGACACGACCACGGTCATGAGTGCCGCCCTGGCGTGTTTCTACCGGCAGATTCCCTTCGGCCATGTCGAAGCGGGCCTGCGTACCGGGGACCTCTGCAATCCGTTCCCCGAGGAAGCCAACCGGGTCATCGCCGGCAAGCTCACTCGCTGGCATTTCGCGCCCACCCAGGGCGCCGTGGACCACCTGCTGCGCGAAGGCGTCAGCGCCAGCGATATCACCCTGACCGGCAATACCGTGATCGATGCCCTGCTGATGACCGCGGCACAGGACTGCGCCTTGACTGTCCCATTGGACGCGAGCAAACGCCTGGTGCTGGTCACCTCCCATCGGCGGGAGAATTTCGGTGAACCGTTCCAGAATATCTGCCAGGCCCTCAAGCACCTGGCCGAGCGGAACCCGGGCATCCAGATCCTCTATCCCGTCCATCCCAACCCGAACGTCAAGGAGGTCGCACACCAACTGCTCGGCCAGACCCCGAATATCTTCCTCTGCGCACCACTGGATTACGCGCCGTTTATCGCGGCAATGAAGCGCTCGTACCTGATCATCAGTGACTCCGGGGGGGTGCAGGAAGAAGCCCCGGCCCTGGGCAACCCCGTGCTGGTGCTGCGGGAGGAAACCGAACGCCCGGAGGCGGTCGACCTCGGCGTGGGCAAGCTGGTGGGCGCCAACCGGGCCCTCATCGTCGAACAGGCACAGCGCCTGCTCGACGACCCCGAGGCTTACCAGGGCATGGCACGTGGGGTTTCCCCTTATGGCGACGGCAAGGCCGCAGCACGTATCGTCGATGTGTTAAGGCAGTACTTCCAGCCATGCGCATGATTTACCTGTCGCCGCTGCCATGGGCCAGCTTCAGCCAGCGCCCCCATCACTTCGTCGATTGGTATCACCACCAGACCGGGGCGCCGGTGCTCTGGATCGATCCGTACCCGACACGCTTACCCACGCTTAACGATTTCAGGGGCAAGCCGCCCGTCGCCGATCAGCAAAGCGCCAGCGCTCCACCCTGGTTGCAGGTCCGCAAACCCCGTAGCTTACCCATCGAGCCCCTGCCAGGCTCAGCCATGCTGCTCAAGCGACTGTGGCGTGACCTGTTCAAAGAGGCCGTGGCATTTGCTGCCCAAGGGCCCTGCATGATCTGTGTGGGGAAACCTTCCGAACTGGCCTTGCAACTGCTGGCGCTGATCCCACAAAGCTCCACCGTCTACGATGCCATGGACGATTTCCCGGCCTTTTACCGGGGCCTGTCACGCCGGTCCATGGAACGTCGCCAGGCGCAGCTCATTCGACGGGTGGGCACGGTACTGGCGTCATCCAATCCGCTTCGCGACAAACTCCTGGGCATGACCGATCAGGTAGCTCTGGCCCTTAACGCTTGTGACCTGCATGGACTGATGCCGGTCGAGCGCCTGGACCTGAGTGCCAAGCAGCAGGTGCTGGGTTATGTCGGCACACTGGGTCGTTGGTTCGACTGGGACCTGGTCATCGCGCTGGCACGGGCCAATCCTGGCAATCTCGTCCGGCTGATTGGCCCCGTCTTCACACCCCCGCCTTGCGCATTGCCGGCCAACATCGAACTGCTTCCGGAATGCTCCCATGCCAGTGCAATCGCGGCCATGGCAAGGTTTTCGGTGGGTCTGATCCCGTTCAAGCGCAACCGCCTGACCGCCTCGGTCGACCCGATCAAATACTACGAGTACCGCGCCCTCGGCCTGCCTGTCATTGCCACTCGCTTCGGTGAAATGGCCCTGCGCGACCGGGAGCCGAGCGTCTGGATCGTGGAGGAAGGCACCGACTTGCGCAAAACCGTCGTCGAAGCGCTCGCCAGTCAAAGCGATTGTTCGGCTGTTCAGCAGTTTCGTGACGCTCATCGTTGGGCCCAGCGTTTTTCTGCGATCAACCTCAAACACGCGCCATAACGGCCGATACCCCGGATAAGACCCCACCACTGGGGCGCAGGACGGAACGGTAGGTCAGTCATGACAGAAATTTATTTGCTGATAGCGCACGGCACGGATCAGGGCGAAGCTTACGTGCTGGGCTGGTTCGACGACCGGAGCAAAGCCCGGGAAGTGGCCGAACAGAAAGAATGGGAAGCGTACCGCGCCAGCCTGAAGGAGAAACACCCGTGGTCTAGCCACACACCGCTGGCACCGGACCAGACGGACTATCGTCGCTACTGGATCAACACCATCTCGAAATTCGAGCATGTGCCAGTGCCGAGATCTTTTGCGGTCCATTGATCATCACGACTGAATATTCGACGAAACGCGCGTGATCGGTGGCGGTCTAGACGATTAAGCCCATCCGATGAGAGCGTTCTTATGTTGAAATTCCTTGGCGGCACCGTAGGCATCATTTTCCTGATTGGCCTGATCGTGGTGATTGCGCTGTTCAAGTTCATTTTTTGAGCGTGGCGGCGGCGGTCTTTGGTTTGGTGTTCATTTTTTTCAGACGTGAAAAAGCCCAATCTTTGCAGATTGGGCTACGTCATTGCGGCCAAACGTTTCGCTTGCTTCATGACGACATCCATTCAGGGATATCCCGCATGGCGTGTAAAACTCGCCATACGTCAATGTGCTCATTGCGCTCTACGTAGAACACCAGATAGGGATAACGCTTCAGCGGCCAGCAGAGTAATCCGGAAATATCCAGCTCATGGGCGTACCTGGACATACCCGATGCCGGATGGCGGCTGATATGCGTATAGGCATTTTCCAGGGCGTCGATGAAATTGAGTGCCGCCTGCTCGGCCTGCTCACCTAGGTAATAGTTGATGGCGTCCTCTACATCCTGGCTGGCAAGAGCTCGCGGAATGACGGGTTTCGCCTTCATCCTCACCCTTTGCGCACCTTAGCCCGTAGAGATTCGAAGTAGTCGCCATTCACAGGAGCAGTGGGATCCGACTCAGCCCCGGCCAGTACCAGGCCACGAAGGTGCTGCCGATCCTGATCCTTGCGAATCAGTTCCCGCACATATTCGCTACTGGTGCTGTAGCCTCTCTGACTAACCTGATCATCTATAAAAGATTTAAGAGCGTCTGGCAGCGAGATGTTCATGGTACTCATGACTTTGCCTGTTTTTTGACAAAATTTGCCAAAGTATACACCCTTGGGCCTGCCTCGCCAGGGGCGAGCTCGCGGGGGGCCAACCATCAGACGTTCAGGTCGCATCGACATGACAGACATAGACACGGATAAGGCTGACTGGGAAACGCTTAACCTTGAATGGCATCAAGGCTTCGCGTTCATGGACGGCGTGCTGCTGGGCGACGGGCAAGTGCCTGATGTGTACATCATGCTCAGCCCTGAAGGCGCACGCCCCGGCGAGTTGGCACAAGCTGCCAACGCCGGGCACTATCCGCCCTCGCCCTTGCTGGCCGGTCAGCCGGTTTGGCGGCATCGACGCAGCCCTTGGGTCTTGCGCGACGTCCGGCGCGATTACTACCTGCTTCCAGCCTACCGGGCGCGCCACGGCTACCACGCGCTCCAAGCCTTGCCGTTTCGGTTCGACAGTGGCCTGGAAAGCCTCGGCCACCAGTACTGGCGTGACGCAGCCGGCGCCTATTGGTTCGGCGAGTACGCGATCAGCCAGATTCCCGAGGCCCGACCCGACAGCCTGGCCCTGTTGCCAGAGTCGCCCGCCTCAGTGACTTCAGCGTCCGCCCTGTTCAGCGACGGGATGAATATCTTTTTGCAGGGGCAACGTCTCGCCAGCGCCACGGCGCGGGTGCGGTATTGCAATCACCCGTCCTATCGAGTGATCGACGATCAGGTCTACAAGGGCTTCAAGCCCCTGCACCAAAAGGACGGCACGCCGCTGCCGGTGGCAAACCCGGACGACTTCCAGATGCTCGCCCAACGCTGGGGCACCGACGGACAGTCGATCATCGTGCAAGCGCAGCAAGGTTCAAGCATTTCCTACGAATACTTCTACCGCATCGACAATGCCGACCTGGCAACCTTCACCGTGCTGAATGAACGCTACGCCAAGGACAAGCAACGCGCCTATTACCTGACCGGCAAGAGCATCCGCTACGTTGGCGATTTCCACCTGCTCAAATGCTGGCAGCCGACGTTCGATGAATGCGGGCGCGTGGCCAGCGCCAGCGAATACGAGGATGATTATTTTGCCGTGGACGACAGTTTCGTCTATGCCGCCGGGACCCGCATGCGTGACGCCCATGGCCCAAGCTTTCGCCATTTGGGGTTCGACTATTACCGTGATCACCTGCACGTCTACAGGCGCCAGAAACGCCTCGATGTCGACGCGCAAAGCTTCGTCGTGACCCAGCTCTGTCGCAATGACCAGGATTACTCTCCCGTGCTGGCAGGCGACAAGCACGGCCCGCTGGGCTCAGACGGGATCATCGATGCGGCCATGCAAGAGGCCTGGGCACCTTATTTCGAGGCCCATCCGCAGTTGGAGGGTTACTGGTGGCACCGTTTGCGGGCAACAACCGAGGCCGCCCAAACACACGCGCAAACGCAGCCGCTACAGGCCATCGGTCTCGGATTCGAACTAGGCGACCAGGTGTATTTCCATGGCCGCGCGATCAGCGGGTTGGACGCAGCGAGTTTCAAATTGCTCGACACGCACCTGTGCGGCGATGCCCAGGGCTTGTATCTGATCCCGTTTCATAACGCCGAAACGCAAGTGCCTGAACGGTTTTCCCAAGAACCCGCGGAGCACTTCCGCGCGCTCGGTGGGCCCTACCTGACCGACGGAAAAACCGTGTTCTGCCACCGGATTTTCTACCATTCTCCCGAACCGATTCGTAAGGCCCATGTGGCTACCTTTGAGTCCTGCGGTCATGGCTGGGCCCAGGATCAAAATGCGGTGTATTACTACGGCGAGGCGAAAAAACGCCTACATCCCTCGGATACCCGCATTCTCGGCACCTATGCCGTCAGCCCTACCCTGATCCTCTCGGAAGGCAAACCGCTGGATGTACCGTTCGACCCCGACGAAGTCCGCGTGCCCCACCCTGATTTCCTGCAACTGGGCACGCGCAAGTTGTTCTGTCACCGACGGCCCGTCAGCGCCAAGCGTATCGACCTGGCCACCCTGGAATTCCTGAGTGAGCGCTATGCCCGAGACAGGAACCGAATGTACTACTACGACGGTTATGCAACCCTGACCGAGGTCGATGAAGCACAGTATCAGGAATCCCTCGGCCAGCCGGTGGCAAGCGTCTAGAACTGCGTCACCACCGTCACCCCTGCCGTGTCGAACCGGTCCATGTTCATAAGCGCATCAATGGATTGTTCGAGGCTGATGGTCTTGCCCACCAGTTTTTCAGGCGCCAGCTTGCCGGACGTGATCATGTCCATCATTGCGCCGTAACGGTGAGCCTGCATGCCATGGCTGCCGCAGATCTCCAGCTCATAGGCAATGACTTTGCTCATCGGGATCGCCGGCGTGCTGTGATCGGCCAGCATCAAACCGACCTGGACATGCCGGCCACGCCGTCTCAGATTGTTGATGGAGTTGAAGCAGGTCGTTGGATGACCGAGCGCATCCAACGAAACATGAGCGCCGCCCTTCGTCATCTCAAGCACCGCCTCGGTCACATCCGCCACACGGCTTGCATTGACCGTCGCAACGGCACCAAGCGACTGGGCAAGCTTGAGCTTATCGTCGGAGATATCAATCGCGATAACGTTCGCCCCGACAGCGTGGGCGATCATCACCGCTGACAGCCCCACACCACCACAACCATGAACCGCCACCCACTGGCCCGCCGTGACCTTGCCTTGATCGACCACCGCACGGAACGACGTGACGAACCGACAACCCAGGCTCGCCGCCGTGGCGAAGTCCATGTTGTCCGGCAGCGCAACCAGGTTCAAATCCGCCTGGTGAATCCCAACATACTCGGCGAAAGAGCCCCAATGGGTGAACCCCGGCTGAAACTGACTGTGGCACACCTGCTGGTTGCCGCTATTGCATTCCGGGCACGCGCCACAGCCACCGACAAAAGGCACGGTAATGCGATCGCCCACCTTCCATCGGGTGACGTCCTTGCCCACCTCCGCCACGATCCCGGCCAATTCGTGGCCGGGCACATGGGGCAGCCGGATATCAGGATCATGACCTTTCCAGCCATGCCAGTCGCTTCGGCATACGCCCGTGCCGAGGACCTGGACAACCACACCGTGACGCTCGGGGGTTGGATCTTCGACGGTCATCACACGTGGGGGTTGGGAAAAGGCTTCGTAAACGACGGCTTTCATGCAGGATCCCTCTACTTTGGAAAAGCGCTTTGCCTGAACCCTGGCTCGCGGACTGGCCTGGGCACAAACAAACGTCAACAGTAGCCACAAACGCTCCTGCACGTAAGAGCCTCTGTCGCTTAGAGGTTGCAGCTGTATTGATATTCGAAGGGGAAGAATACGGTATCGACCACCAAGGAGAACGGTGCGTCGATCAGCAGGAAAGGAATCAGCTTTCCTTTGGACGTGCCCACCAGCCACCAGTCAAAGCGCAGGCCGATGTAGGGGCATCGGTGCTTGTCGTAGTCCATTCGCATCGCGGTGGCCATACAGCCGCTTAGGCTGGTGATCAGCACCAGTAGAACCGCTTTCCGTAGCACGTAGTGTCCTTATTATGCTTTTTGCCCGGCTGCGCAGGCAGGCTTAGTCGGATCTTCAGCACCGGATGCGAAGGAACATGGCCACAAATTTTGCGCAGGCACAAAAAAGCCGATCTATCTGATCGGCTTAACTGCCTGATTTTACTCAGTAAATATGGTCGGGACGGAGTGATTCGAACACTCGACCCCTAGCACCCCATGCTAGTGCGCTACCGGACTGCGCTACGCCCCGACTAGGCGTGAATCTTGTTCCGCTTCTCAGCGGAACGCTCAGGAATATAACGCAAGCTTTTGAAAACTGGAAGTATTTAAAAGCAGAAATTATTTCTTGAGCACCACCAGTACATCTTCGAGCTCGGCGATCATCTGGCGGATCATCTGTTTGTACTGGGTGGTATCGTCCTTGGCCTCATCACCGGAGAGGCGCAGGCGTGCGCCGCCGATGGTGAACCCCTGGTCGTACAGCAGCGCGCGGATCTGCCGGATCATCAGCACGTCTTGTCGCTGATAATACCGGCGGTTTCCGCGGCGCTTGACCGGGTTGAGTTGAGGAAACTCCTGCTCCCAATAGCGCAGCACGTGTGGTTTTACCGCACACAGCTCGCTGACTTCACCAATGGTGAAGTAGCGTTTGCCCGGGATGACGGGTAGTTCGTCGTTATGACTTGGTTCCAGCATAAGCCTCAACTCGGGCCTTCAACTTCTGCCCTGGACGAAAGGTGACCACACGGCGAGCCGTGATCGGGATTTCTTCTCCCGTTTTCGGATTGCGGCCAGGCCGCTGGCGTTTGTCCCGAAGGTCGAAATTGCCGAAACCGGACAACTTGACCTGTTCGTTGTCTTCCAGAGCGTGCCTGATTTCTTCGAAAAACAGTTCGACCAATTCTTTGGCCTCCCGTTTATTCAGGCCCAGCTCCTCATACAGACGTTCCGCCATCTCAGCTTTCGTCAGAGCCCCCATACGTCACTTCCTTAACGTGGCGTTCAACCTGGTTTCGAGCGAGGTGAGGATATTTTGCGTTGCGGTATTCACCTCATCGTCATTAAGAGTGCGCGATGGATGCTGCCAGGTCAAGCTGACTGCAAGGCTTTTTCTATGCGGATCAATACCTTTACCCTGATACACGTCAAATAGCCTGAGGTCCGTTAGCCATTCGCCTGCATTTTCACGAATTACCTCCAGTACAGCACTGGAAGCGACCTCACGGTCGGCCAGCAACGCCAGGTCACGACGCACTTCAGGAAAGCGCGATAACTCCTGGAATTTCGGCATTTTCCCCTGTGCCACTTCGGCCAGGACCAACTCGAAAACGAAGACAGGACGATCGAGGCCCAGGGTTTTCGACAGTTCCGGGTGAATGGCACCGACATAGCCGACTTCACGCCCGTCTCGCTCGATCCGCGCAGTCTGCCCCGGATGCAGCGCCGGGTGCTTGCCCGGTACGAAAGTGAATGCGTCGAGCGCGCCGGCGAAGCCCAGCACCGCTTCCACGTCAGCCTTGACGTCGAAGAAGTCGACGACATCGCGACCTTGCGCCCAGCCTTCCGGCACGCGACTGCCACAGACGACACCGGCCAACATCGGCTCTTGCTTCAAGCCTTCCAACTGGCCGACAAAACGCAGGCCGCTTTCGAACAGGCGCACGCGATCCTGCTGGCGGTTCAGGTTGTGCTGGAGCGACTTGACCAGGCCCGGCCACAGGGACGAACGCATGGCGGCCATGTCGTTGGAGATCGGGTTGGCCAGCAACAGCGGCTCGACGCCCGGACTGAACAGCTCGAACTGGCGTGGATCGATGAAGCTGTAGGTGATCGCTTCCTGATACCCACGGGCCACCAGCAGGCGGCGCAGTTCCGGCAGGTCGCTGCGGGCTTCAGCCTTGGCTTGTGGGGCCAGGCGGGCTTGCGGGTAGCGAACCGGCAGGCGGTTGTAGCCGTACAGGCGGGCCAATTCTTCGATCAGGTCAACTTCCAAGCTGATATCGAAGCGATGGCTTGGCACTTCGACGCGCCACTGCCCTGCCCCAGCGGCGCTGATGTTCAGGCCCAGGGCGCTGAGCAGGCGTTCGACTTCGGCCGAATCCATTTCCATGCCCAGCATCTGGGTGATGCGCTGGGCACGCAGGGTGATCGGTGCAATCTTGGGCAGGTGCTGTTCGCTGACAGTCTCGATGACCGGCCCGGCTTCGCCACCGGTGATATCCAGCAGCAGGCCGGTGGCGCGCTCCATGGCTTCACGGGCCAGCTGCCAGTCCACGCCTCGCTCGTAGCGGTGCGAGGCGTCGGTGTGCAGGCCATAGGAACGAGCCTTGCCAGCGACGGCGATCTGGTCGAAGAACGCGCTTTCCAGGAATACATCGCGGGTGGTGGCGGATACGCCGCTGTGCTCGCCACCCATCACGCCGGCAATCGCCAGGGCGCGGGCGTGGTCGGCAATCACCAGGGTGTCGCTGCGCAGGGTCACTTCCTGGCCGTCGAGCAGCACCAGCTTCTCGCCCTCTTCGGCCATGCGTACGCGGATGCCACCGTTGATTTCGGCGAGATCGAACGCATGCAGCGGCTGGCCCAGCTCCAGCATGACATAGTTGGTGATGTCGACGGCGGCGTCGATGCTGCGCACGTCGGCGCGACGCAGGCGCTCGACCATCCACAGCGGCGTTGGCTTGGACAGGTCGACGTTACGGATCACCCGGCCCAGGTACCGCGGGCACGCCGCCGGCGCCAGGACTTCAATCGAACGCACTTCGTCATGCACGGCCGGCACGGTCGCGACCGTCGGACGCGTCACAGGAGCGGCATACAGCGCGCCGACTTCACGGGCCAGACCCGCCAGGGACAGGCAGTCGCCACGGTTCGGCGTCAGGTCGACCTCGATGCTCGCGTCGTCCAGGCCCAGGTGTTCACGAATGTCCTGGCCCACCGGCGCATCGGCCGGGAGTTCCATCAGGCCATCGTTGCCTTCGCCAATCTGCAGTTCGGCCTGGGAGCACAACATGCCGTTGGACTCGACGCCGCGCAGCTTGGCTTTCTTGATCTTGAAGTCGCCCGGCAGTTCGGCGCCGATCATGGCGAATGGGATCTTCAGGCCCGGGCGCACGTTGGGCGCGCCGCAGACGACCTGGAAGGTTTCCGCGCCATTGCTGACCTGGCAAATCCGCAGCTTGTCAGCGTCAGGGTGCTGCTCGGTGCCCAGCACCTCGCCCACCACCACACCACTGAATGCACCGGCGGCCGGTGTCACGCTATCGACCTCGAGGCC
Source organism: Pseudomonas sp. CG7 (assembly GCF_023701885.1). Classification (NCBI taxonomy): domain Bacteria; kingdom Pseudomonadati; phylum Pseudomonadota; class Gammaproteobacteria; order Pseudomonadales; family Pseudomonadaceae; genus Pseudomonas; species Pseudomonas sp. CG7. The sequence continues at coordinate 65,162 of NZ_JABAEE010000008.1, forward strand.
GGCCATCGACAGGCGAGCAACCAGCTCGTCCTGGCTTACCTGCGGGCTTACCCAGCCGCGCAGCCATTGTTCACTGAATTTCATCCTGCTCTCCTAAAGGTTCGTTACGACTAGCGAAATTGCGCGAGGAACCGCAAGTCGTTGTCGAAGAACAGACGCAAGTCGTTCACGCCGTAACGCAGCATGGCCAGGCGTTCCACGCCCATGCCGAAGGCAAAGCCCGAGAATTCTTCCGGATCGATTCCGGACATGCGCAGCACGTTCGGGTGAACCATGCCGCAGCCCATGACTTCCAGCCAGCCCGTCTGCTTACAGACGCGGCAGCCTTTGCCGCTGCACATCACGCATTCCATGTCGACTTCCGCCGAGGGCTCGGTGAATGGGAAGTACGAAGGGCGGAAACGCACGGCCAGTTCTTTCTCGAAGAACACCCGCAGGAATTCTTCGATGGTGCCTTTGAGGTCGGCGAAATTGATGTCGCGATCAACCAGCAAGCCTTCGACCTGATGGAACATCGGCGAGTGGGTGATATCGGAGTCGCTGCGATACACACGGCCTGGGCAGACGATGCGGATCGGCGGCCGCTGCGATTCCATGGTGCGGACCTGTACCGGCGAGGTATGGGTGCGCAACAGCATGTTCGCGTTGAAATAGAAGGTGTCGTGCATCGACCGGGCCGGGTGATGGCCTGGGATGTTGAGCGCCTCGAAGTTGTGATAGTCGTCTTCGACCTCGGGGCCTTCGGCAATGCCGTAGCCGATGTGGGTGAAGAACTGCTCGATGCGTTCCAGGGTCCGGGTGACCGGATGCAGGCCACCAGAAGTCTGGCCACGGCCAGGCAGGGTCACGTCGATGGACTCGGCGGCGAGCTTGGCGGCCAGGTCCGCCTCCTCGAACAACGCCTTGCGCGCATTGAGGACCTCTGTGACACGCTCCTTGGCAACGTTGATCAGCGCACCGACCTGCGGACGCTCTTCGGCTGGCAGGTTCCCCAGGGTCTTCATCACCTGAGTCAACTCGCCCTTCTTGCCAAGGTAGTGAACCCGGATTTGCTCCAGGGCATTGATATCTTCAGCGCTTTGCACAGCCTCTAGTGCTTGAGCGACCAGCGCGTCCAGGTTTTCCATGTACAGACTCCAGATACAAAATAGGGGAAGAGCTTTAAGGCTCTTCCCCTATTTATGACGTTTGACACCTGGGCCCACAGAGGTGGGCCCCGGTGACTGCCGGGGGTACTTAAGCCAAGGTGGCTTTAGCTTTCTCGACAATCGCAGCAAACGCCGCTTTTTCGTTCACTGCCAGATCAGCCAGAACCTTACGGTCGATCTCGATGGACGCTTTTTTCAGGCCAGCGATGAAACGGCTGTAGGACAGGCCGTTAACACGAGCACCAGCATTGATACGAGCGATCCACAGAGCGCGGAACTGACGTTTTTTCTGACGACGGTCACGGTAGGCGTATTGGCCTGCCTTGATTACCGCTTGCTTGGCAACACGGAATACGCGGGAACGCGCGCCGTAGTAGCCTTTAGCAAGTTTCAGAATTTTTTTGTGACGTTTACGGGCAATGACGCCACGCTTTACACGAGCCATGAGTTACTTCCTCTATTCTTGATCCAAAAATTAACGAAGGCGCAGCATGCGCTCGACTTTTGCCACGTCAGACGGATGCAGCAAGCTGCTACCGCGCAGTTGACGCTTACGCTTGGTCGACATTTTGGTCAGGATGTGGCTCTTGAAAGCGTGCTTGTGCTTGATACCGTTAGCAGTTTTCAGAAACCGCTTAGCAGCACCACTTTTGGTCTTCATCTTTGGCATGTTCGGATACTCCGCATTCAGTTGATAAACATAATCGCAAGGCCTGCCGTGCCCTGGTGATTACTTCTTCTTTTTCGGGGCGATGACCATGATCAGCTGGCGTCCTTCCATCTTAGGATGCTGTTCGACCGAACCGTACTCGAGCAGGTCTTGTTCAACCCGCTTGAGGAGTTCCATCCCCAGCTCCTGGTGGGCCATCTCACGGCCGCGGAATCGCAAGGATACCTTGGCCCTGTCCCCATCACTCAGGAAACGTACCAGGTTGCGCAGTTTTACCTGGTAATCCCCTTCCTCCGTCCCTGGACGAAACTTGATTTCTTTTACCTGAATCTGCTTCTGGTTTTTCTTCGCCGCGGCAATCTGCTTCTTCTTTTCGAAGATCGACTTGCCGTAGTCCATCACCCGGCAAACCGGTGGGACTGCGTCCGCGGAGATTTCTACCAGATCAAGCTTGGCTTCTTCAGCAATACGAAGCGCTTCATCAATCGAGACGATGCCAATCTGCTCGCCGTCAGCGCCAATTAACCGAACCTCGCGTGCCGAGATATTCTCGTTGATCGGGGCTTTCGGTGCAGCTCGTTTATCTTGTCTCATTTCACGCTTAATAATAATTACTCCAAATCTGGGCGACCACGCCGGGAAACCGCTTGCGCGAGGAACTCAGCGAATTCGGCGACGGGCATCGAGCCCAGGTCAGCACCTTCACGAGTACGCACAGCGACAGTCTGCATCTCGACCTCCCGATCTCCAATAACCAAGAGAAAGGGAACCTTGAGCAAAGTATGCTCGCGGATTTTAAAGCCGATCTTTTCATTTCTCAAGTCGGACTTGGCACGAAATCCGCTTTGATTGAGAGTTTTTTCGACTTCGGCGGCAAAATCTGCCTGTTTATCAGTGATATTCATGATCACTGCCTGGGTCGGCGCCAGCCACGCAGGGAACGCGCCCTCGTAGTGTTCGATCAGAATCCCGACGAAACGCTCGAACGAACCGAGAATCGCGCGGTGAAGCATGACCGGGTGCTTGCGACTGTTGTCTTCGGACACATATTCAGCGCCCAGACGGATCGGCAGGGTGAAATCGAGCTGCAAGGTACCACACTGCCACACGCGACCGAGGCATTCTTTCAGCGAAACTTCGATCTTCGGACCGTAGAAGGCGCCCTCACCCGGCTGCAGGTCGTACGCAAGGCCCGCGCTATCAAGGGCGGCGGCCAGGGCCGCTGCGGCGCGATCCCACAGCTCGTCGGAGCCGACGCGTTTTTCCGGACGAGTGGACAGCTTCATCTCGACCTCGGTGAAGCCGAAGTCGCGATAGACGTCCATGGTCAGCTTGATGAACGCGGCGGATTCGGCCTGCATCTGCTCTTCGGTGCAGAAAATGTGCGCATCGTCCTGGGTGAACGCCCGCACGCGCATGATGCCGTGCAGCGCACCCGATGGCTCGTTGCGGTGGCAAGCACCGAACTCGGCCAGGCGCATTGGCAGTTCGCGGTAGCTCTTCAAGCCCTGGTTGAACACCTGCACGTGGCACGGGCAGTTCATCGGCTTGATGGCGTAGTCGCGGTTTTCCGACTGGGTGGTGAACATGTTGTCGGCGTAGTTGGCCCAATGCCCGGATTTTTCCCACAGGCTGCGGTCGACCACTTGCGGCGTCTTGATCTCCAGGTAGCCGTTCTCACGCTGGACCTGGCGCATGTACTGCTCAAGCACCTGGTACAGGGTCCAGCCGTTCGGGTGCCAGAACACCATGCCCGGGGATTCTTCCTGGGTATGGAACAGGCCCAGGCGCTTGCCGATCTTGCGGTGATCGCGCTTCTCGGCTTCTTCGATGCGCTGGATGTAGGCCGCCAGTTGCTTCTTGTCCGCCCAGGCGGTGCCGTAGACGCGCTGCAACTGCTCGTTCTTCGCGTCGCCACGCCAGTAGGCGCCGGACAGCTTGGTCAGCTTGAAGGATTTCAGGAAGCGCGTGTTCGGCACGTGCGGGCCACGGCACATGTCGACATATTCTTCGTGGTAATACAGGCCCATGGCCTGCTCGTCCGGCATGTCTTCCACCAGACGCAGCTTGTAGTCCTCGCCACGGGCCTTGAAGACTTCGATGACTTCGGCGCGCGGGGTGACTTTCTTGATGACGTCGTAATCTTTCTCGATCAGCTGTTGCATGCGCTGTTCGATGGCGGCCATGTCGTCCGGGGTGAAAGGACGTTCGAAGGCGATGTCGTAATAGAAGCCTTCATCGATGACCGGCCCGATGACCATCTTCGCGCTCGGGTACAGCTGCTTGACCGCATGGCCGACCAGGTGTGCGCAAGAGTGGCGAATGATCTCCAGCCCCTCTTCATCCTTGGGCGTGATGATTTGCAGCGTGGCGTCGCTGTCGATGACGTCACTGGCGTCGACCAGCTTGCCGTTGACCTTGCCGGCCAGGGTGGCCTTGGCCAGGCCAGCACCGATGGATGCGGCGACCTCGGCTACGGAAACCGGGTGATCGAACGAACGTTGACTGCCGTCGGGAAGAGTAATAGTTGGCATGGCGCCTCCTCTCCTAGTGGTGACCCCTACCAAAGGTCACGTGGGTTGGGATGAGCCAGTACAAGATCCAGTCCAGGCCATTCAATGACGAACGCCTGCCTTACAGCGGCAGGAGCCTTGCGGCCAACCGGGAAACCGAACCAGAGTGACTGGGATTCAAATCAGGGTTATTCGGGTTCTTTGCCACCGGGACGAACGATCATCCGCAGCCTGGAAATAGCCGAGCCCGGCATGCTAGCACAGATGAACGGTCATCGCCGCGTGGGAATTGAAGCAGACGTAAATCCAGGGTTTTTATGCCAGAGTGCTGAACTGAAGCGAGCGCAACGCCTCAGATAACAAGACATCGACCCGAAAGGAGCATCTTCGCATGCGTCTGAATACATTGTTCGCAGTAGTCGCCCCCCTCGCCCTGCTGCTTCCACTGACCGCCCATGCCGACTGGCCAAAGGGCGAGCGCGAAAAATACATGGCCCAATGCACGGAGGCGGCAACACCCCAGATCGGCGCGGCCGCGGCCAAGTCCCATTGTGCCTGTGGCGCCGATGCGATCAAGTCCTACCCTGCCTCGGACATCCAGGCCTTGATGGACAACAAGGCCACCCCGGAGCTGCAGCAAAAGGCACTGGGGCAGATCGCAAAATGCAAGGCCGACAACAAGCCGAAAAAGTAAGAAAACAGGCTTCCCGAACAGGCTTGGCAGGGTGGAAAAACCCTGATTTCAGGCTTTTTTGAACGATTTATTCAGGTTTTACAGCTTTTTTTATTGTCTTTACTTTCGGCTGAAAGCCTTTAAAACCGGGCCTTTCAGCGGGTAAAGGCGATAAAGTAAACACGACTGATTGGCAAACAGCGCCTGCGGGGGGCTCCCAAATCGAACATTTCGACTATGATACCCGGGTGTGCCCAGTTGGCCTGAGCAGCACAGTACACTGAAAATATATGTTTCTTGGAGATACACCATGTCTAATCGCCAAACCGGCACCGTTAAATGGTTCAACGATGAAAAAGGCTTCGGCTTCATCACTCCTCAAGGTGGCGGTGACGACCTGTTCGTACACTTCAAAGCTATCGAAAGCGACGGTTTCAAAAGCCTGAAAGAAGGCCAGACCGTTTCCTTCGTGGCTGAGAAAGGCCAAAAGGGTATGCAAGCTGCACAGGTTCGCCCAGAGTAATTTCTCGGCGCACTAAAAAAACCCCGTCCATGTGACGGGGTTTTTTATGGGCGATTGAAAAGCGTCGATCAGCCGCAGTTCACTCGATTGATCACCAGGCTGGCATCGGTATTGAGGTTCAGGCGATCGGAGCGATATTCAAGCGTCACCATGTCGTTGGGCTTGAGGATCCGCGCATTCTGCGCGCCGGCACGGGTACGGGCCTGCTCCAGCAGCTCTGGCGAAGCTTTCTTTCCAATGGCGAACTCAGCGGCCTTTGCTTCGCAGCGGCTGTGACCGGTCTCGGCCGCCACAGGTTCAGGGGTCGATCCAGAGGTGTTGCTGCAACCGCTCAAGATCATGGCGGCCAGCAAAGTACTCAATGACGCGAGCTTCCAAGGCATGAAGCCTCCTTTTTTCGATGAATAAACAGTGAGCGTGCGACAACCTAAACAGCGCTTGGTTGCAACACCGCAGCCATCAGACTGGGAAAGCTGGCAGTTTGCCTGAGCCTGTTCCCGCTGTTCAGGCTTGAATCGTGACTGGATATGAACGCGACTCAATAAACGTCGATGTAATCGAAGGGTGGATTGGGCCAGTTGTCCTTCAGCGCGTTGTAGATCTGCATGACCCAAACCTCGTCACTGGCAGCGACGCGCCCGAGGTAGCCCGAACCCTTGGCCCAGGTCTCGAGGCGAAACCGTAAACCGTCAATGTCGGTGCCGCCGACCACCCCCGAGGACAAATAGGCGATGCCGCCTTTGGTCACGCGCAGCTGGGTATGCTCGTCATCACTGGCCGAGGCCAGCAACTGACGAACCGCCTCGACGGTCAGGCCATCAGGAGCGTTCAAGTCGATCTGCACGGTGGGGCTCCTTAAAAATAAAAGACCAAGTGTCGCACAGCCCTCCCCCAATGCCTAAGTCGCAGTGCCAAATTCTCGGCAAAAATGGTTAACTCAGCCTACAGACCTCCAACTCGCGAGCCCGACCATGAGCACCGTCAGCATCGAAGCCACCATCAATGCCAAATGGTCGCAGGGCCACAGCTCCTATAGCCCGGGCAGCCCGGAGGAACTGGCGCTCATCGGTATAGAATTGTTGGTGAAGGCGCTGGGAACGGAAGTCGCCCGCGATTTCATCCAGCAGGCCTTCGAGCGTTACCCGAGCATCGTCGACGCCGTGGATTGAGGCTCATGCACCCGCAGCTCCGGCCTGCGGGCACATGACAAGCTAGTTACTTCAGGCGCGCCAGGCGCTCGGTCAGCAGGTCGAAGAAGCCCTGGGCATCGCCGTTTTCCACCCAAAACGCGTTCTTCGGTGCCTTCAAGCCGTCGTACCAATCGACGATGGTCTGCCCGAACGTCGGCCCCTCGCGGCTGTCCACGACGACATTGACCGAACGGCCGGTGAACAATTGCGGCTTGAGCAGGTAGGCAATCACCGTCGCGTCATGCACCGGCCCGCCCGTCATGCCGTAGTGCTCCATGTCGCCCTTGACGTATTCGTTGAGGATATCGCCCACCAGCTTGCTGGCGTTATTGTTCAACGCCGCGATCTGCTTCAGGCGCGCTTCGCTGGTGAGGATCTTGTGGGTCACGTCCAATGGCAGGTAGGTCAGCTTCACGCCGCTCTTGGCCACCACCTCGGCCGCTTGCGGGTCGGCGAACAGATTGAACTCGGCCACCGGCGTGATATTGCCGCCGTTGAAGTGCGCGCCGCCCATGATCACCACTTCCTTGATGCCCTGGACGATATCGGGCTCCTGGACCAAGGCCAGCGCCAGGTTGGTCTGCGGACCCAGCATCGCAATGGTGATGCTGTGGGGCTTGGCAGCCTTTAGCGTGTCGATCAGGTAGTTGACGGCATTGCCCTCGGCCAACCCCTTCTTCGGCTCATGTACCGTGACACCCGACAGGCCTTCCTTGCCATGGATGTTTTCGGCGTAGATGGGCGTGCGCATCAACGGTTTCGGCGCACCGGCGTAGACCGGCACGTCTTCGCGCCCCGCCCATTCACGGGCCAGGCGAGCGTTGCGCGAGGTCTTGTCCAGGCGCACATTGCCGGCAACGGTGGTCAGCGCACGGATATGCAGTTCCTCGGGCGATGCCAGGGCGAACAGCAGCGCCACCACGTCGTCAGCGCCCGGATCGGTGTCGATGATCAAGTCAATTTTTTCCGCCGCCTGGGCGCTCGTTGCGGTGATCAGTGACAAAAGCAGCAGACTCCGGATCAGTTGATGCATTTTCTGAGCATAGCGGTGCATGGCGCACTCCTTGTGCAGGGTTGAACAGGATTAGAACGTCACTCCAGCGACCAGCACGATATTGCAGTACGGCGAGCATTCGCCGGTGCGAATGATCGCCCGCGCCTGTCGGCTGATGACCTTGAATTGCTCATGACTGACCAGCGCCCGCTCGCCCAGCGCACCCTCTGCATTCAATGTTTGCAGGGTCGTCAGGGCCGACGGTTGCTTGTCGAGGATTTCCTCGGCCAAAACATGGCTTTCCACCTGCATTTCGCTGAGCACCACCTTCAAGGTGCTGACAAAGTCAGGAATGCCATGGGTCAGGGCCAGGTCGATCAACTCGACCTGGGGCGGCACAGGCAGGCCGGCATCGCCGATGACCACCTTGTCGCCATGGCCGAGGGAAGCGATCAGTCGTGACAGTGCCACATTCAACAACGGCGTCTTTTTCATGATTTGAAAGCCTGTACGTCCAGCAATGTGGGAATTGAAGGTTGCGCGCCGGATCGGGTGACCGACAGCGCGGCGGCGGCCTGACCGAAACGAATCGCTTCGACTTCGTTCTTGCCGCCAGCCAGGGCTGCCGCGAAGCCGCCGACAAAGGTGTCTCCGGCCGCCGTGGTGTCCACTGCCTTGACCCGCGGGGCCGGGAAATGTTCGAAGCTGGCACCGTTGGCGAACATCAAGCCCTGGGCCCCCAGGGTCACGATCACCTTGCCGGCACCGGCGGCGATCAGATGCGCTGCGGCGGCTTCGGCGGTTTCCAACGATTCCACCGCCAGCCCGCTCAGCACCGCGGCTTCGCTTTCATTGGGAATCAGATAATCGACGCAGGCATACCAGTCGGCCGGCAACGCACGGGAAGCCGGCGCGGGGTTGAGAATGACGATTTTGCCAAGCTCACGGCCGCGCTTGAGGGCATGGCCGACGGTGGCGTCCGGCACCTCGAGCTGGCAGATGATGACATCGGCGCTTTGCAGCACTGCATCGACACTGTCCAGGACCTCGGCGGTAAGTGCTCCGTTGGCGCCGGCGACGATGACGATCGCATTCTGGCTGTTGTCATCGACGACAATCAGCGCCACGCCACTTGAATCCTCCACCACGCGCACCGCCTGGCAGTCGATGCCCTCGACCAGCAACGCGCCGCGCAATTGCTCGCCGTAGGCATCGCTGCCCACGCAACCCACCATCGATACCTGCGCCCCCAGGCGCGCGGCAGCGACCGCCTGGTTGGCGCCCTTGCCACCCGGGATGGTGGCGAACGATTGACCAATCAGCGTTTCACCACCACGGGGCAGGCGTGGCGCCCGGGTCACCAGGTCCATGTTCAGGCTGCCTATTACCACTACTTTTGCTGGCATGCATCACTACTCATCAATTCGGTTCAGCGGTATTGGGCGAATGTACCGGACAGCGGTGCAGTCGACTCTCGCAGGACAATACTCGGCGTCACGATACGCTGGTCGGTGGCAAGGCTCGGCGTCGCGATACGCAGCAGCAGCACTTCGGCCGCCATCTCGCCAAGCTGCAGGATCGACTGCCCCACCGTGGTCAACGCCGGATAGACATAACGGCTCATCTGGATGTCGTCGAAACCGATGACCGACAGTTCGCTGGGCACGCGCACGTTGCGTTCGGCGGCGGCACGCAGCACACCGATGCCGCTCATGTCGTTGGCCGCAAAGATCGCGCTGGGCGGCTGCCGCTCAAGCAGTTGCGCAGCGGCGCGGTAGCCGCCGGTACTGGTGAAATCGCTCTCGAGCATGCGCTCGATGGGCAACTCGATCCCCGCCTCTTTCAGCGCTCGGCAGTAACCGGCCAAGCGCATTTGCGCCACGCTGGTATTGGCCGGGCCGCCAATGAAGGCAATATCGCGGTGCCCCAGCTCCAGCAGATGCCGGGTCGCCAGGTAGGCACCGTATTCATGATCGATGCGCACCAGGTCCGCATCGACACCATCAAGCCCGCGGTCGACGATCACCATGGGCGTGCGCACGTTGGCCAGCCCCTCGGCCAGGCCGACATCACCGCCGGTGGACGCGAAGATCAGCCCATCGATACGTTTTTCCAGCAATACCCGCAGGTAGCTGCGCTGCTTGTCCGGGTTGTCGTCGGAGTTGCACAGGATCACGCAATAGCCGTTGCGCTCACAGTAATCCTCGATGCCCCGGGCCAGTTCGGCAAAGTACGGGTTGAGGCTGTTGGGCACCAGCAGGCCGATGGTCGCCGTGGTCTTGGCCTTGAGCGACCGGGCCACGGCGCTGGGCACGTAGTCCAGGCGCTCGATGGCCGCCTCGACCTTGAGCCGCACCTCCTCGCTGACCGGTCGCGTCTTGTTCACCACGTGGGACACGGTGGTGTAGGAAATACCCGCGAGCGCCGCTACATCCTTGATCGTCGCCATGGTTCAAGCCCGCCGACTGGCGCGCTGGCTGCGGTAGGTATCGAGCACGACCGCCACCACGATCACCGCGCCGGTAATGAAGCGTTTGGTCGGCTCGGTGGCGCCAATCTGCGCCAGGCCCGCCGCGAGCACGGAGATGATCAGCACGCCAAAGAAGGTGCTGATGACCGAGCCGCGCCCACCCATCAGGCTGGTGCCGCCAATGACGACTGCAGCGATCACCTGCAGTTCGAGCCCAGAACCGGCGTTCGGATCCGCGGCCTCCAGGCGAGAAATCTGGAACAGCGCCGCCACACCGGCCAGCAGCCCCATCAGGCTGAACACCAGGATCTTGTAAGGCTTTGGGTTGATGCCGGCCAGGCGCACGGCTTCTTCATTGGTGCCGATGCCGATCAGGTAGCGACCGAACACCGTGCGGGTCAGCACCGCTTGGGCAACGAAGATCACCAGCAAGGCGATGATGAACGAAGGCGAGATGCCAAAGGCGATGGGGTTGGACAGCCAGGCGAACGAGTCGCCGATGTAGGCAGTCCGGGAACCGGTCATCTGGTACGCCAGGCCCCGGGCCATTTCCAGCACGCCGAGGGAGACGATGAACGATGGAATCCGCCATGCCACGGTGCTCGAACCGGTGACCGTGCCCGCCAGCGCCGCCACGGCCATGCCGAGCAAGGCCGATGGCCAGACGCTCCAGCCCCAGCCGAGCACGGCCACGCTGACCGTCGAGGCTGCCAGTGCGAGCACCGAGCCCACCGACAGGTCGATGCCGCCGATGATCAGGATGAAGGTCATGCCGACCGCCAGTACCATGAGGTCGGGAATCTGGTTGGCCAAGGTGCTGAACGTGTCATAGGACAGGAAATGGCTGCTCAGGACCGAGAACAGCGCGACCATGGCCAGCAGCGCGCCAGCCAGGCCCAGGTAAGTCCCGAGGCCATAGAAGTTGCCACTCGATTTGCCGACGGCAGATGCGGTTTTCATGAAAAATCCCTAGGCGCTGCTTCGTTGAGCAACGCATCACGTTTCTGGTAGCCGGCGAATGCGGCGGCAAGCAAGTCATCCTGGGTCCAGCTGTCGCGCTCGAAGGTGTCGATCAAGCGTCCGGCGGACAGCACGCCGATCCGGTCACAGATCAGCATCAATTCCCGCAGGTCACTGGACACCACGACCAGCGCCTTGCCCTGGCGCGTCAGCTCGCCGAGCAGTGCATAAATGTCGAATTTGGCACCGACGTCGATGCCACGGGTCGGCTCGTCGAACAGCATGACCGCACAGCCGCGTTCGAGCCAACGACCGATCACGACTTTCTGCTGGTTGCCGCCCGACAATTCGGACACCAATTGGGTCGGGCTGGAACTGCGGATGCGCATGGCATCGACCTGCCGCTGGGCCAAGGCCAATTCGGCATCGCCATTGACCAGGCCGGCGCTGGAAATCTCCGGCATGTTGCCCAGGGCAATGTTGGCGGCGATCGATTGGGTCAGCAGCAGGCCTTCGCCCTTGCGGTCTTCGGTGATCAACGCAATGCCATGGGCCACCGCATCGGCCGGCGAGCGAATGCTCACGACCTGAGCCGGCGAACCCAGCGCCACCGTACCACTGTCGGCCGGGTCGGCACCGAAGATCAGCCGCAACAGCTCGGTGCGCCCTGCCCCGATCAGGCCGGAGATGCCGAATATTTCGCCACTGCGCACTTCGAAGGACACGTCGCGGACCTTGTCGGAACGGGTCAGGCCTTTAACCGTCAACGCCGGCGCACCGATCTGGCGTGGGCCAAGGTCGATATGCTCGCCCAGCTCCCGACCGACCATCAGGGTTACCAGTTGCTCGCTGTCGTAGTTGGCCATCGGCTCGACGCAGACCAGGTTGCCATCGCGCAGCACGGCAATGCGCTGGGCAACTCGCGCCAGTTCTTCGAGGCGATGGGAAATGTAGATGATCGACACGCCGCGCGCCTGCAGGCGCGTGATCTGCTCAAACAGCAGCTCGACCTCGCGGGCCGTGAGCATGGCGGGCGGCTCATCGAGAATCAGCACATGGCAGTCGCCGATCAGGTTGCGGGCGATCTCGACCATCTGCTGGTGACCGATCCCCAACTCGCCGACCAGCGTGTCGGGATCGATGGCATCGAGGCCCACCTGGGCCATGGCCTCGATCGCCGCCTTGCGCAACTGCTTGCGGCTGATCCAGCCACCGTGGCTGGGCAGGTTGTCGAGAAACAGGTTTTCAGCCACGGACAGGGTCGGCAGCAGGTTGAGTTCCTGCATCACCATGCGCACGCCCAGCTCTTCAGCCTGGGTCCGGCTGCCAGGACGATAATCCTGCCCCTGAAATTGCATCTGCCCGGTCGTCGGCGGCACCAGCCCACCGATGATCTTGGACAAGGTGCTTTTGCCGGCGCCATTTTCGCCGGTCAGCGCCAGCACTTCACCGCGCATCAACGTCAAAGTGATATCGGTCAGTACCGGCTGGGCATAGGTCTTGCCGATACCGCTGACGCACAGGACAGCGTTCGGGTCGCGAACGGACATAACAAACTCTCCAATGCGCTCGCCCGGATGGGCGAGCACCGTTGTGTCGCCAGGATTACGGCTTGGTCACCAGCTCGACCGGAGTTTCGATAACGCCGTTGGTGCCGCTGTCGACTTTTTCGCCCTTGAGCATCTTCAGCGCTGTTTCGATGCCTAACACCGCCTGCTTGGCAGCGAACTGGTCGGCAGTCGCCAGGACACGTCCGTCCTTGAGCATCGGCTTGATGGCGTTGATGTTGTCGTAGCCCACCACCTGCACCTTGCCGGCCTTGCCCGCCGCGCGCACGGCCGATACGGCACCGACCGCCATGCTGTCGTTACCGGCCAGCAGTGCCGTGATGTTCGGGTATTCGCTGAGCATCGACGCGGCCACCTGATTGCCCTTGTTGATTTCCCAATCGCCGGATTGCAGGGACACGACCTTGACCTGCGCCGCTTCCATCGCATCCTTGAAGCCCGCGGTGCGGGCCTGGGCGTTAGTGGTGGTGGACACGCCTTCGATGATGCCGACTTCGTCACCGGCCTTGAGTTGCTTGGCCAGGTATTCGCCCACCAGACGCGCGCCCTTGCGGTTGTCAGGGCCTACGAACGGCACGGTGATGTTCTTGCTCTTGACCACGGCCGGATCAAGCTGGTTATCGATGTTGATGACCGTGATGCCGGCATCCACGGCTTTCTTGATCACCGGCACCATCGCCTTGGAATCCGCGGGCGCGATGATCAGCGCATTGACCTTGGACACGATCATCTGCTCGACGATACGGATCTGGTTGGCGGTGTCGGTTTCATCCTTGATTCCGTTGGAAATCAGGTCGAAATCGGCGGAGTGTTCCTTCTGATAAGCCTTGGCGCCGTCTTCCATGGTCAGGAAGAATTCGTTGGCCAGGGATTTCATGACCAGGGCGACCTTGGGTTTTTCTGCGGTCTGGGCGAATGCCGAGGAGAGAGGCAGCGCAGCGGAGGCGGCCGCGAGCATGGCAACAGCGAGAAGGCGTCCAGCGAATGGCAACTTCATGGGTTCACTCCGATCTTATGATTATTGTGAGCAAATCAGTGCACGGAACGCCGCGCAAACGTTTGCGTGAAGTGAACTATGGTAAGGCTTCGGGGATTTGTCAACGTTGCGATTTGATCCGCAACGTCGCCATCCAACGGAGAAGCTCAGGCTGTCGTGTTGACCACCGTACCCGAGCCGGCACCCTTGGCCAGCTCCGTGACCAGGCGGCCGGTGACTTCCAGCAACGCGCCACTGGTATCGGCGATCTGCCCCTGAACCGCCATGACCGCTGAGGTCTTGGCTTCCTCCGTCGAATAGTTGCGCGCCTCGGCGGCGGCCAGTTGCTGTTGCTGCTCACGGAGCTGTTGCTGCAGCTCTTGCATCCGCTTGAGCAGCACCTGGACGGCCACGCTCTGGGTGCTGCCACCCTCCTGCGCCTGGTCGGTTGCTTCGGCGCTGGCACCCAGGCCCGTGCGGACCTTGCCCGAGGTTTGCGTCGTACCCAAGGCCTCATCGGCGGCCTGGGCTTCTGCCTCGCTCAGCGCCTTCAGGGTGGCTGCGGATTTGCCGCCGATGGTCACGGCTGCCGCACTGGGAAAGCCGATGGAAAAGGCCATGTCAAAACTCCATGAAGGGGGATTCCTACGAAGGACATCGTCCGCCGAAGCACTTTCTTTAGCGCTCGCTGAGATCAGCCGATCGCTTCGCCACCCTGAACGAGTGACACCTGTTTATTTAACGGAGAAAAAAATCCTTTCTCCTACACCAAAACGAAAAAAGTGCTGTCAGACGATCTTCTTGAATTTTAAGTAGTTGCGTAAATGCCTACGGTTAAATACTGTATGCACGTACAGCTTAATAAGGATAATCCTGTGGCCACTCCCTCCGCTGCAACCCCCCCCTTAGATTCCTATCCGCGACTCGGCCTGCGGGTCTCGAAAATCATCAATGCCCCCACCGCACAAAAAGCCAAGGCCGCACTGATCTTCCGCCTTCCCGACGAGCCTGTGGATGAGTGGGAGCGCCTCCTGGAAGAAATCGACGAGAACGACAACGTGACCCTCGCCTATCGCGACGACGGTGGCGTGCAGGTTTTCTGGGTTGTGCCGAAGGAAGATTGAGCGTGATGAGTGTTCGCTGCTTAGCTTTACTGCTTGTGTTTATCGCCACGGGCGCGCAGGCCGGTGCCCCGCGCACCTTCAACGAAGCCAAGAAAATCGCCTGGAAACTCTACGCCCCGCAATCCACGGAGTTCTATTGTGGCTGCAAATACACCGGCAACCGCGTGAACCTGGCCGCCTGCGGTTATGTACCTCGCAAGAATGCCAGCCGCGCCGCTCGTATCGAGTGGGAGCATATCGTTCCGGCGTGGCAGATCGGCCATCAGCGTCAATGCTGGCAAGCAGGCGGTCGCAAGAACTGCACCCGCTATGATCCGGTCTATCAACGGGCCGAGGCCGACCTGCACAACCTGGTGCCGAGCATCGGGGAAGTGAATGGCGACCGCAGCAATTTCAGTTTCGGCTGGCTGCCGGAGCAAAAGGGCCAATACGGCTCATGCCTGACCCAAGTGGATTTCAAGGCCAAGAAGGTCATGCCCCGCCCTTCCATCCGAGGGATGATCGCCCGGACCTACTTCTACATGAGCAAGCAATATGGCCTGCGCCTGTCGAAACAGGACCGGCGCCTGTATGAAGCCTGGGACAAGACCTACCCGGTCGAAAGTTGGGAACGCCAGCGCAACCAGAGCGTGGCGTGCGTCATGGGGCGTGGGAACGAGTTCGTGGGGCCGGTGGACATGAAGGCCTGCGGTTGACCTGCCCTTTGTAAACACCACAAACCCACTGTGAGAGCGAGCTTGCTCGCGATAGGGGCATGTCAGTCAACATCTATATTGGCTGATCCATCGCTATCGCGAGCAAGCTCGCTCCCACAGGTTTTGTGGCGTAACTGAGTTTTTGGGCTGCCCGGTTATTGAGCCGTCGGGTAATCCACCACCAACGCCTCGATGTTGCGTTTCTTCGCCCGGACCAACGCGGCCGTGACCTGTTCCTGCTTGGCTTTGGCTTCAGCCTCGGAGCTCAAAGGGCCGACCAGGACGCGCTCCTTGCCGTTTTCCCGCACCACGGTCGACATGAAGCTGTGCTCGATGCGCCAACCGGTCAGGTCGCTGACAGCCTGCGGTGTCTGCCCGCGACCCTCGACGGCCCACTGCGGTGCGGCAGCGGCGGCCGGTGCGGAGGTCACGGCGGGTTTCGGTTTCGGTGCTTCGACGTCACGCCCTTCCCCGCATCCTGCCAGTGCCAATACCGCAATTACCCAAGCCAATTTGCGCACAACGTTTCCCCTGGAAGACATGAGGCACGGATTTTAGCACCCGTGCCCATCAAGATCGCCGCAAACAATGCTCAAAACACGAGAATCCTGCCCGGCGTCTCTGTATAGTCGCACCCTGGGAATTAATGCAGCATCTGCACGTCAGAAAGAGGCACCCACATTGTGACACTTAGCACTAATCTATAAGCAGTACCGACATCTGCACTGTCTGAATCAGGTGCCCTATAAAGCAATCAAGGAGAACACCATGCTGATACTCACCCGCAAAGTCGGTGAAAGCATAAACATTGGTGACGACATCACGATCACCATTCTGGGCGTTAGCGGCCAACAGGTCCGGATCGGCATCAACGCCCCGAAGAACGTTGCGGTGCATCGCGAAGAGATTTATCAGCGTATTCAGGCCGGCCTCACCGCGCCCGACAAGCCGCAAACTCCCTGAGCCTTGCAAGCAGTCCGCAGCCAGCCCGTTTGCATCGTCGCAATGGCTGGCTAAAGATTCTGGTCGACCGCGCCGTACCCTGCCCTCCTCGCCTTCTTTCGTCCCGCCCGTGAACCGATACTAATGGCATGACCTCTAGCATGGCTGTCAGACGTTTCGTTTTAATGATGACGAAGCAGGCGTTCGCGGCCGGTCAGCCCAGGCCCACGCCGCGCGCCATGCCTGTGGCGGCGACCACCATCAAGATCAGCAACAAGGCTTCGATGTGGCTGATCCGCGCAAGTCGGCCTGCTTTCGAAGGATCGATCGCCGTCCCTTTGCCCAGCGCCATCCGCCATTTGATCAGGGCGATCATCGGCACGATCTCCAGCAGCAGGATCAGCAGCAGCAACGTCATCTTCAGATGAAACAGCGGTTGGTGCAGGTAATAGTCCGTGCCTTTTTCGAACCCGCCGAACGCTCGCATCCCACCGGTCACCAACAGCACCAGCGCCGACAAGCCCCACACGTTGTCGGCGACCAAGACACCCCGCACCGCATCCACGCCGCCCGCCAGGCGTCGTAGCGCCGTGCCGCGCGTCAGCACCGCCCAGACCCCGAGGGCGCACGCCAGCAAATGGATTGCCGCAAGCGACCAATGAGCCAACATGGAAGACTCCTGACAGAGAGAACGTCGAATCGACCTGACAGTACTAGCTCATAAAGCAATGATTGCCAGGGTTGGCATGCAAAAAACTGCGGGGGGTATCAGTGACAAAAGTGCTGCCTGACACACCGCATTCGCGAGCAGGCTCGCTCCCACAGGGGTATTACAGGCTTTAAGGATCTTAGTCCGCCAATCGCCAGGTCGTCCCGCCCTTCCCGTCTTCCAGTACCACGCCCATGGCGGTGAGCTGGTCGCGGATGCGGTCGGATTCGGCCCAGTCCTTGTTGGTCCGGGCGGTCAGGCGCGCCTGGATCAAGGCTTCGACCTCGGCGGCGTCCACCCGGCCTTCGGCGCCGGCCTGCAGGAAGTCATCGGCTTCGAGCTGCAACACACCCAGCACGCTGGCCAGTTCTTTCAGGCGGGCCGCGAGACCGGCCGCGGCATTGAGATCGCTCTCACGCAGACGGTTGATTTCGCGCACCATCTCGAACAGCACCGCGCAGGCTTCCGGCGTGCCGAAGTCGTCGTTCATCACTTCGGTAAAACGCGCCACGAACCCTTCGCCACCAGCGGGCGCCACGGCAGGCAGGCCCTTCAACGCATGGTAGAAACGCTCCAGGGCCCCCTTGGCGTCCTTGAGGTTGTCTTCCGAGTAGTTGATGGCGCTGCGATAGTGGCTGGACACCAGCAGGTAACGCACGACTTCCGGGTGGTACTTGTCGAGCACGTCGCGGATGGTGAAGAAGTTGTTCAAGGACTTGGACATCTTCTCGCCATTGATGCGAATCATGCCGCAATGCATCCACGCGTTGGCGTAGGTCTTGCCGGTGGCCGCTTCGCTCTGGGCGATTTCGTTTTCGTGATGCGGGAATTCCAGGTCGCTGCCGCCACCATGAATGTCGAAGGTCTCGCCCAGGCAGCAGGTGGACATCACCGAGCACTCGATGTGCCAGCCCGGACGCCCGGCGCCCCATGGCGACTCCCAGCTCGGCTCGCCCGGCTTGGCAGCCTTCCACAGCACGAAGTCCAGCGGGTCTTGCTTCGACTCGTCGACTTCGATGCGTGCGCCGATGCGCAGGTCTTCGATCTTCTTGCGCGACAGCTTGCCGTAGCCCATGAACTTGGCGACACGGTAGTACACGTCGCCATTGCCCGGGGCGTAGGCATAACCTTTGTCGATCAAGGTCTGGATCATCGCCAGCATGCCCGGGATGTGGTCCGTGGCACGGGGCTCCAGGTCCGGCTTGAGGATATTGAGGCGCGCCTCGTCCTCGTGCATGGCCTTGATCATGCGCTCGGTCAGCGCATCGTACGGCTCGCCGTTTTCACGGGCACGGTTGATGATCTTGTCTTCGATGTCGGTGATGTTGCGCACGTAAGTCAGGTCGTAGCCACTGAAACGCAACCAGCGGGTCACCAGGTCGAAGGCGACCATGCTGCGACCATGGCCGATGTGGCAGTAGTCGTACACGGTCATGCCGCAGACATACATGCGGACCTTGTTGCCATCCAGCGGCTTGAAGACTTCTTTGCTCTTGGTGAGCGTGTTGTAGATCGTAAGCACAGGGTTTCCCTTAAGACTTGATCACTGACCCCAGGAATCGCGCAAGGTCACGGTACGGTTGAATACCGGAGCACCGGGTTTCGAGTCCTTGATATCCGCGCAGAAGTAGCCTTCGCGCTCGAACTGGAAACGGTCTTCCGGCTGTGCGTTGCCCAGCGAAGGCTCGGCACGACAACCCGTAAGTACTTGCAGGGAGTCAGGGTTGATGTTGTCCAGGAAGCTGGCGCTGTCTTCGGCCTTCTCCGGGTTCGGCGAACGGAACAGGCGATCGTACAGGCGCACTTCGCACTCGACGCTGGCGGCGGCCGGCACCCAGTGGATCACGCCCTTGACCTTGCGACCTTCCGGGTTCTTGCCCAGGGAGTCGGGATCGTAGGAGCAACGCAGTTCGACGATGTTGCCGTCGGCGTCCTTGATGGCTTCGTCGGCGCGGATCACGTAGCTGCCACGCAGGCGCACTTCACCGGCAGGCTCCAGGCGCTTGTAGCCTTTTGGCGGCTCTTCCATGAAGTCGTCACGGTCGATGTAGATTTCCCGGGCGAATGGCAGGACGCGCACGCCCAGGTCATCTTTCGGGTGGCGCGGCAGCTCGAGGGTCTCGACCTGGCCGTCCGGGTAGTTGGTAATGACGACTTTCAGCGGCCGCAGCACGCACATGGCGCGGGGGGCGCTGTGGTCCAGGTCGTCACGGATGCTGAATTCCAGCATGCCGAAGTCCACCACGCCGTCGGACCGGTTGGTGCCGACCATCTCGCAGAAATTGCGGATCGATTTGGGTGTGTAGCCGCGACGACGGAAGCCCGACAGCGTCGACATGCGCGGGGCGTCCCAGCCATTGACATGCTTCTCGTCCACCAGTTGCTTGAGCTTGCGCTTGCTGGTGATGGTGTAGTTCAGGTTCAGGCGACTGAATTCGTACTGGCGCGGAGTGGCCGGCACCGGCAGGTGCTCGAGGAACCACTCGTACAACGGACGGTGGCTTTCGAACTCCAGGGTGCAGATCGAGTGAGTGATGCCTTCGATGGCATCCGACTGGCCATGGGTGAAGTCATAGTTGGGGTAGCTGCACCATTTGTCGCCGGTCTGGTGGTGATGGGCGTGACGGATGCGGTACATGATCGGGTCGCGCAGGTGCATGTTCGGCGAGGCCATGTCGATCTTGGCGCGCAACACCCGGGCACCGTCCGGGAACTCACCGGCGCGCATGCGGGCGAACAGGTCCAGGTTCTCTTCCACGCTGCGCTCACGGAACGGGCTGTTCTTGCCCGGCTCGGTCAGGCTGCCACGGTATTCCTTGGCCTGCTCGGGGGTCAGGTCGCACACATAGGCGTTGCCGGACTTGATCAGCTCCACTGCCCAGTCGTGCAACTGGTCGAAATATTGCGAGGCGTAGCGCACCTCACCGGACCATTCGAAACCCAGCCACTTGACGTCGCTTTCGATTGCGTCGATGTATTCCTGGTCTTCCTTGGCCGGGTTGGTGTCGTCGAAACGCAGGTGCGTGACGCCGCCGAACTCCTGGGCCAGGCCGAAATTCACGCAGATCGACTTGGCGTGGCCGATGTGCAGGTAGCCGTTGGGCTCCGGAGGAAAACGCGTGACGATCTGTGTGTGCTTACCCGAGTCCAGGTCCGCCTGGATGATCGGGCGCAGGAAATTGACCGGCACGGCCGGGCCGGTCTTGGAATTCGAGGTAGGGTCGACAGTGGGCTTGCTCATAGGATCCTTGAACAGACAAGTGCGCGGCCGGGTGCGGCCTGATAAATCAAAGCCCGTATCATAGCCGATGCTGTCAAGCACCTGACAGGCCAGGCCGGCAAACGATTGAATTTAATCGACGGCCAGATGAAAAACAGCCTCGAATTTCGTGCCTGGCGCGCTAAACTGCCCAACCTGGCGATTGCAGCCGGACCGGTTGCGGGCGTTCGCGCCCCGAAACCCACGAATTTCTTGAAAGAGTAGTAATCATGACCCAAGTCAAACTGACCACCAACCATGGCGACATCGTCCTGGAACTGAACGCCGAGAAGGCTCCGATTACCGTTGCCAACTTCGTTGAATACGTCAAGGCAGGCCATTACGAGAACACCGTTTTCCACCGAGTGATCGGTAACTTCATGATTCAAGGCGGTGGTTTCGAGCCGGGCATGAAGGAAAAGATACACAAGCGCCCAAGCATCCAGAACGAAGCCGACAACGGTCTCTCCAACGACAAGTACACCGTCGCCATGGCCCGCACCATGGAACCGCATTCGGCCTCCGCGCAATTCTTCATCAACGTCGCCGACAACGCGTTCCTCAACCACAGTGGCAAGAACGTCCAGGGCTGGGGCTACGCGGTATTCGGCAAGGTCACCGCTGGCACCGACGTGGTCGACAAGATCAAGGGCGTCGCCACCACTTCCAAGGCTGGCCACCAGGACGTCCCGGCAGAAGACGTGATCATCGAGAAAGCCGAGATCATTGAGTGATACTGCTGATTTCAGACTTGCATCTGGAAGAGGAGCGCCCGGACATCACCCGGGCGTTTCTGGATTTACTGGCCACACGCGCCCGTTCGGCGCAAGCGTTGTACATTCTGGGCGACTTTTTCGAAGCCTGGATCGGCGACGATGCCATGACGCCGTTCCAGCGTTCCATCTGCCAGGCCCTGCGCGAATTGAGCGACAGCGGCACGGCCATTTTCCTGATGCACGGCAATCGCGATTTCATGCTGGGGCAGGCCTTCTGCAAAGCGGCCGGCTGCACCCTGCTCAAGGACCCGAGCGTCGTGCAGTTCAATGGTGAGCCGGTGCTGCTGATGCACGGTGATAGCCTCTGCACCCGCGACGAAGGCTACATGAAGCTGCGGCGCTGGCTGCGCAACCCGGTCACGCTGTTCATCCTGCGTCACCTGCCGCTGGGCAGCCGCCAGAAACTGGCGCGCAAGCTGCGCAGCGAAAGCCGCGCGCAGACACGCATGAAAGCCAATGACATCGTCGACGTCACGCCTGAAGAGATCCCACGGATCATGCAGCAATACGGCGTGAAGACCCTGGTCCACGGCCACACCCACCGCCCCGCCATCCACAAGTTGCAACTGGGCGAACACGCCGCCCGACGCATCGTGCTGGGGGATTGGGACAAGCAAGGCTGGGCGTTGCAGGTGGATGAACAGGGGTTTGCGTTGGCGCCGTTCGGGTTTGGTAATGCGCAGTTGGCATTGCCAGGAACCTGAAGCATACATAGATCCTGTGGGAGCGGGCTTGCTCGCGAAGGCGATGTGTCAGTCAACATAAAAAATGACTGTCATGCCCCTTTCGCGAGCAAGCCCGCTCTCACATTGGATTGCATCCAACCCTTGGATCAATGCCCTGCCGATGCAGGCCCCGCCTTCGCCGCGAACGGCGGTTTGGCCAGCCACACCAGCACGATCAACCCCATGAACGCCCACCCCAGCAACGTGAAGTACTCCACGGTGGAGAGCATGTACGCCTGGCTGTTGAGGATCTGGTCGAGCTGGGCATAGGCCGGCGCACCCGCGCCGCCGAGCTGGTTGAGGGCTTCGCGGGTGGTGGGCTCGAAGGTGCTGATGCTTTCGCTCAGGTAGGCGTGATGCTGGTCGGCCCGGCGGATCCAGATCCAGGTGGTCAACGACGCGGCAAAGCTGCCGCCCAGGGTCCGCAGGAACGTCGCCAGCCCCGCGCCGTCGGCAATCTGGTGCGGCGGCAGGTCCGACATCAGGATGCTCAAGGTCGGCATGAAGAACAGCGCCACGCCAATCCCCATGAACAACTGCACCAGCGCAATGTGCTGGAAATCCACTTCATTGGTGAAGCCGGCGCGCATGAAGCAGCTCAGGCCGATGGCCAGGAACGCCAGCCCGGCCAGCAAGCGCAGGTCGAACTTGTGGGCGTACTTGCCGACGAAAGGCGACATCAGCACCGGCAGGATGCCGATGGGCGCCACCGCCAGCCCGGCCCACGTCGCGGTGTAGCCCATCTGCGTCTGCAACCATTGCGGCAGGATCAGGTTGATGCCGAAGAACCCGGCATAGCCGCCCACTAGCACAATGGTGCCGATGCGGAAGTTGCGATAAGCGAACAGCCGCAGGTTGACCACCGGATGGCGATCGGTCATTTCCCAGATCACGAACACCGCCAGGGCAATGACTGAAATCAAGGCTCCGATGACGATAAAGTTCGACTCGAACCAATCCAGGTCGTTGCCCTTGTCGAGGATCACCTGGAGTGCACCGACGCCGATGATCAACGTGATCAACCCGACGTAGTCCATCGGTTGATGACTGGTGACCACAGGCCGCGCCTTGAGCTGCTGGCGCACCACCATCACCGCAAAGATCCCAATTGGCACGTTGATGAAGAAGATCCACGGCCAGCTGTAGCTGTCGGTGATCCAGCCGCCGAGGATTGGCCCGGCAATCGGCGCCACCACCGTGACCATCGCCAGCAGCGCCAGGGCCATGCCCCGCCTGGCCGGCGGGTATACGGCAATCAGCAGCGTCTGGGTCATCGGGTACAACGGCCCGGCCACCAGCCCCTGGACCACACGAAAGCCAATCAGCTCCGGCATCGAAGTGGAAATGCCACACAGGAACGAAGCGAGCACGAACAGCATCGTTGCCCACAAAAACAGCTTCACCTCGCCAAAGCGTCGGCTCAGCCAGCCGGTGAGCGGCAGGGCGATGGCGTTGCTCACCGCGAACGAGGTGATCACCCAGGTGCCCTGCTCCGAGCTGACGCCCAGGTTGCCGGAAATGGTCGGCAAGGCGACGTTGGCGATAGTGGTGTCGAGCACTTGCATGAACGTCGCCAGCGATAGCCCGATGGTGCTGAGCAACAGGCTGGGCGGCGTGAAAGACGCGTTATTGCTCATTGCGAGAATCCTATGAAGCGAAGGTGGCGAATTACTGGCGCCCCGATGAAATGGAATTACGCCCTGTGGCGAGGGAGCTTGCTCCCGCTGGGCCGCGAAGCGGCCCCAAAACCCGCCGAATGCGGAGCATCAGTCACACCGCACCCGCCGGCTTTACGACTGCTTCGCAGCCGAGCGGGAGCAAGCTCCCTCGCCACAGGCGTTCGACGAAGCTAGTTCAGCGCTGCGCGGTCTTGCTCGCCGCGGCACTGTTGGCGTGGCTCAGGCGGGTGCTCCTCGCGTCGGCATCGGCCAGTTGTCGGTCATAGACCTGGGTGCTGAACGAAGCTTTCTGCGGTGGCTGCTGGGCCAGCACCGGGCCGCTCTGGTCGTGCAGGTTGACGCTGACCTGGGTCGACAGGCCAACCCGCAGCGGATGCTTGGCCAGCTCCTGGGCATTGATGTGAATACGCACCGGCACCCGCTGGACGATCTTGATCCAGTTACCGGTGGCGTTTTGCGCCGGTAGCAAGGCAAACGCGCTGCCGGTCCCGGCGCCCAGGCTGTCGATGGTGCCGCTGTACTTCACATCGCTGCCGTACAAGTCGGTTTCGATGTCCACTGGCTGGCCGATGCGCATGTCACGCAGTTGGGTTTCCTTGAAGTTGGCATCGATCCACAGTTGATCCAGCGGGATCACTGCCATCAGCGCCGTGCCCGGCTGCACCCGTTGCCCCAACTGCACGGTGCGCTTGGCGACATAGCCGGTGACTGGCGCGATCAAGGTGCTGCGAGCATTGGTCAGGAAGGCCTGGCGCAGTTGCGCGGCCGCGGCTTGCACATCGGGATGGGATGACACCACGGTATCGTCCACCAACGCGCTGGTCGTCTTGAGCTGTTGCCGGGCATTGGCCAGGGCGTTCTGCGCCGAGGTCAGGTCATCCCGGGCGTGGGACAGTTCTTCCTGGGAAATCGCCCCGCCGGCCGCCAGGTTCTTGCGTCGGCTGTAGTTTTCCTGGGCCTTCTGCACTTCGGCCTCTTGGGCATTGACCTGCGCCCGCATGCCGTCGACGTTGCTGTACAAGCCACGGACCTGGCGCACGGTCCGGGCCAGGTTGGCCTGGGCACTTTGCAGCCCGACTTCGGCATCGTTCGGATCGAATTGCACCAGCACCTGGCCTTCACGCACCAGGTCGCCGTCATCGGCACCGATGCTCACCACGGTCCCGGTGACTTGCGGAGTGATTTCCACCACGTTGCCATTCACATAGGCGTCGTCGGTGCTTTCGCTCCAGCGACCATACAGTTCATGCCAGCCCCACACCCCCAGGCCCGCGAGGATGACGATCAGCGTGAGGGCCAACAGCATGACCTTGCGCTTGCGTGGGTTGCCGCTGTCTTGGGTTTGTGCGGATTGAGTCGTTTCGGCAGTCGCCATGACAAGTACCTCGAATCAGTGGGTCGGCGTGGCAGGGGTCGGCGTGGCCGCCGCCAGGGTCTGGGCTTCGAAACCACCGCCCAGGGCCTGCATCAGTTGGATCGACAAATCGATCTGCTCGGCATTCAGGTTCGCCAGTTGGCGCTGGGCCTGAAGCAATTGCTGCTCGATGCTCAGCACGTCCAGGTAATTGCCGATGCCCGAGCCGTAGCGCTGGACCACGGTGTCGTAGGAGTTCTGCGCGATGTCGGTGGCATGTTGCTGGGCACCGATCTGGCGAGCGATGTCACGCAACTGGTTGATGGTGTCGCTGACATCGCCAAGGGCCGTGACCAGGCTCTTGTTGTACTGCGCCACCGCCAGGTCGTAATCGGCGTCCCGGGCATCCAGGTCCACCCGCAAACGGCCGCCGTCGAAGATCGGCAGCGACACGGTGGGCGCCACGTTGAAGAAACGGCTGGGCGAACCGAACATCGCATCGCCCAGCAACGACTGCACTCCCGCCGCCGCGCTCAGGTTGAGGTTGGGATAGAACTGGGTCTTGCCAGCCTCGATGTTCTTGCTCGCCGCCTCCACCCGCCAGCGCGCCGCGACCAGGTCGGGACGGCGGCCCAGCAGCTCGGCCGGCAGGTTCGACGGCAAGGCGACCGCGCTGGCTTGCAGCACGTTCGGCCGGGCGATTTCGTTGCCGCGGTCCGGCCCCTTGCCCAGCAGCACGGCCAGGGCGATCTTGGCGCTCTGCAGGCGTTTCTCGGCGTCGATCAGGGTCGCATCGGCGCTGGCTTCCAGGCTTTCGGTCTGCTGGAACTGATATTCGCTGTCGATCCCGGCGCTGAGACGGCGCTTGCCCAGATCGAGCATTTGCCGGGTGCGCTTGAGGTCCTCGGCGGCCAGGTCATGAATGATGTGGGCCTGGCCCAGGTCGCTGTAGGCCCGGGCCACGTCGGCAGCCAGGGTCAGCTGCGCGGCCTGGCGATCGATCTCGGCGGCGCGGGCCTGGCCCAGGGCGGCTTCCCCGGCGGCACGCTGGCCACCCCAGAGGTCGAAGTTGTAGTTGAAGTCCACGCTCAGCGAACGCAGGGTGCTGTAGGCCCCGCCCTGCCCTTGCGGGTCCTGGTCACGGGCCAGGCGCGAACGGCTGACGCTGCCGCTGGCATCCAGGGTCGGCAGGCGTGCCGCGTTGGCGGCATAGGCCGCGGCACTGGCCTGGTGGACCCGGGCGCTGGCGACTTGCATGTCCGGGCTGTCGCGCAAGGCTTCACGGATCAGGCCGTCGAGTTGCGGGTCGCCGAGGCTTTTCCACCAGTCGTTTTTCGGCCACGCGGCCGGCGACAGCGCGACCCCATTCAACGATTGACCAGCCTGGAGACTCTTGGCCTCGAGGCTGACGCCTTCGGTCTTCAAGCCACTGTAGCTGGCACAACCGGCGAGGCTCATGGCCAACAGCACCAGGCTCAAGCGGGTACGCAAGGTTTGACGTTTCATTTCTCCCCCAATCGCAACACGGTGATGGGATCACCGGCGGCGAGCAGTATTTTCTTGAGGATGTCTTCGAGGGTTTGCAGCTCCTCGCGGCTAATGGCTCCGGCCAACTGATTCATGGCGTCGGCACCAATGAACGGCAGGCGATCGGCGAGGGCCTGGCCAGCTTCGGTCAACACCAATTGCACCTGGCGCCGATCCTCTGCCGAGCGCTGGCGGACCAGGAAACCTTTCTGCTCCAGGCGATCGAGCATGCGCGTCATCGAGCCGCTGTCCAGGGACAGGTAGCGACACAGCTCGACCGGCGTGTCGATGCCGTGCTGGGCCATGATGATCAACACCTTGAACTGCGCGGCGGTGATGCCGACGGGTTCCATGTGGGTGTCGATGATCCGATCCTTGAGCAGCGCGGCGCGGCCGAGCAGCATGCCGAGGTGGCAATTGTGAAATTCGTCAGGGGTGAAATGCTTCATCCGGGCACCGTTTGCTGCCTAGGCAGTGAATGTATGTCGAAATATTACTGCTTAGGCAGCAAATGTCAAACAAATCGTTAGCGTGCTATTCACCAACAGACGAAACGCAGACAAACCTGTAGGCGAACAAATGTGGGAGCGAGCTCGCTCGCGATAGCGGTGTGTCAATCAACGACGAGGTTGAATGTCATGCCGCTATCGCGAGCAAGCTCGCTCCCACAGGGGGACTTGGGGATGAAGTTAGAAATCGCGCTTGTAGAAGATATCCAGCGAGCTGGCGACGCCGCTGGCGGCTTCGAGGTAGACCTTCTTGCTGAGCTTGTAGCGCAGGGCGATGGTGTTGGCCGGTTCGAACACACCGACGCCGTAGCGCAGGCTGAGCTTTTCCGAGAGGTTGCCGCTGGCGACCACGCTGGTGGTGTTGCCGCTGCCCTGGGTGTCGAGCTGGAAATCATCGATGCCCAGGTTATTGGCCAGGCTGCTGGTCACCCCCGAACTGCCCATCAACCCCAGGCCCAAGGCGGCCTGGGCGAGCATGTTGTTGTCCTCGCCCGTGGTGCTCAGCGGTCGGCCCAGCACCAGGTAGGACAATGCCTGCTCCTGGCTCATGGCCGGGTCGGAAAAGATTTGCGTGGTCGGTTGCTCGGCGCTGCCGCTCAAGCGGATGCCGGCGACCACATCGTCGGTCTGGCGGATCGCTTCGATGTCCAGGTAGGGCTGGTCGATGGGGCCGGCGAACAGCAGCCGTGCCCGGCGCACCGTCAGCCGTTGCCCGTAGGCACGATAGCGGCCGTCGTTGAGCCACAGTTCACCGCGAGTGTCCATGTTGTCGCCGATGTGCACCTGGCCCTGGACGTTGGCCGTCAGGCCGAAACCCGAGAATGCGAGTTTGTCCTGGCCGACGATCACGTCGATGTCCATCGCCATGGCCAGCGGCGCCTTGCCCTCTTCGGTCTGGTGGCCGACGATCACCGTATCATCCGAGACCTTGACGGTGGACGGTGGCAGTTCGCGAACAGTGATCTCGCCTTTGGGTAC
Organism: Pseudomonas sp. CG7; assembly: GCF_023701885.1. Taxonomy (NCBI): domain Bacteria; kingdom Pseudomonadati; phylum Pseudomonadota; class Gammaproteobacteria; order Pseudomonadales; family Pseudomonadaceae; genus Pseudomonas; species Pseudomonas sp. CG7. The sequence goes on from NZ_JABAEE010000008.1 coordinate 93,124, forward strand.
CAGGACCTTGCCGGCAATGGAAAGCTGCTCGCCCTGCATCGTGATGTTCAGGTCCGGTGCCACGTCGAGCACCGCATAAGGCTCAACGGTGACCGGCAGTTGCGAGCCCTTGAGGGCCAGGTTCATGGACAGGGCCTCGCCCCAGCCGATGTTCCCGGTCAGGCTGCCCTGCCCGCGCTTGCCACTTTTCCAGTCGCCGTCGAGCCGTACCGTTTCGCCGGCGATCATCGCCCGCACTTGCAAGGCTTCGAGGCTGACCGGCAGCTCCGGCCCGGAGACTTCACCGTCGCTGAGCACCAGGTTGCCGTTGACCTGGGGCGCGAGCAAACCACCGGACAACGTCCCGCTGCCGTTCAGGTGACCGGTGAGGGTTTCCACCATCGGTAAGAACGGCCGGGCCACGGACAAGGCCAGGCCAGTGAGGCGGAATGAGCCGCTCAAGGGCTTGCTCGCCGGCAGCGGGTTGATTTGCGCCTGGAGCATCAGTTCGCCGAGCCTGGCACCGACGAAATTCAGGTCGGTGTCGAGGCGCTTGGGAGTCAGGCGGCTGTTGAGCGTCAGGGTCTGGTACGGGAAGTCCAGCCATCGCGGCTTATCACTCGCCTTATCCCGAATCCGCAAGGTGCCGCCACTGGCATCCACCAGGATACGGCCATTCGGGCCGCTGGCCGGCAGGTCCAATTGCAGGTCCGCGTTGAGCCGGCCCTGCCAGGCAAAATCCTTGGGCATCCACTGGGCCAGGCTTTCGATGGGGAATTGCTTGAGGTGATAACGCAGCTTTGGCTCCGGCATCAGCCGTTGGTCTTCACCGCACAGGCTGGCCTCACCGGAACGCCAGCAATGGGCGCCGACGTTGAGCGTGCCATCGGCCAGGCGCTCGAGTTTCGCCGGGGCTTGCAGGCGCCAGGCTTGACCGCCGGCCTGCACCTCGCCGCTGGCCAGGCGCCCGCGCCAACTCCCCTGGTCGAGGGCGCCGTCGAGTGCCAGGGCCGTGTCGAGCTGCGGCCCCTGCAAATCCAAGCTCAGTGATTGCCGCTTGATGTCGCCCTGCCCGCTGACGGTCAGCACGCCTAACGACGTTTCGCCGGCGCGGATGCCACTGGCCTTGAGGTCGAGCTTGCCGCGCTGGGCGCTGTCGAGGGTCGCATCCAGGTTCAGGCTTTGCAGGCGATTGTCCTGCAACGCCAACTGCGAGCCTTGCAGGCCGAGCTTGCCCTGGGGCGCCTTGAGCGTGCCGGCCATGTCGACCCGGCCGACCACTTGGCCGCGCAGTTGCGGCCAGAGCTGGGCCAGGCGCGAGAGCTTGATGTCGATCTGGCCGGTGATTTTCTGTTGCAGGCTCGCGCTGCCGTTGATGCGGTTGTCCCCCAGGCGGATATCCAGCGCGCTGAGGTTCCACTGCTCGCCGGCACCGCTGGCCTTGGCCTGGAATTGCGCCGGTTGGCCGCGCAGCTTGCCCTTGAGGTCCAGGTCCGCGTCGAGGTCGAGGCGGTCGTTCTTCATCGCCCCTTTGCTGCGCAACGGCCCGGCCAGGGTCCCGGGCAGTTCGCCCAGCCAGTACGCCGGGTTGATGGCCGCCAGTTGCAGCGCCGTGTCCCAGGCAATGCCGTCGGCAAACTGCAGGCTCAGGTGCCCTTCGGCCTTGCCCTGCCCCGCGGCGAGCTTGAGCTGTGGCAGATGAATTTGCGTCAGGTCGCCGCTGAAGGGGCTGTCCAGGCTGGAGGCTCCAGCCGGTCCGTCCAGGGCGGCTTGGAAGTTGCCCAGGGATTGACCATCGGTGTATGAGACTTCGCCGTTGAAGCTGCGCAAGGTCACCTGCGGCTCGTCGATCAGCGGATAAAGGCGATGCCAGGGGAAATCCAGCCAGGCGACTTTCGCCTCGGCGTCCAGGCCTTCGCGCCAGTCCAGCCGCCCGTTGAGTTTCAGGCTTTGCTGATCGCCGGCGGCCAGGTCCAAACCGGCGATGTGTGCGCCATTGGCGTCCACGGTGCCTTGTAGCAGCAACGCCACCGGTCCTTTCTCGGCCGGCAGGGTCGCCTTGCCGAGCAGTTGGTAGCCGTTTTTCAGATCGCCTGCGCCGGTCAATTCCAGCTGGTTGAGCAACAAGGTGTCGGGCAGGTCGGCGCTGGCCTTGAAGCCGGCGGCGGTGATGCGCACCTTGGCCGGCAGGTAGTCCGCCAACGGTTGCAGCTCACCGGTCAACTGGCCTTGCAGGTAGCCGCTGCTGTCGGCCGTGAGGTTGAGGGTCTTGAGCAGGTTGCCGTCGACTTTCAGGTCCAGTGCCCAGGGCGCCGCACCTGGCGCCGGCAAGGTCAATCGGCCTTCGGCGTTCAATGGCCAGTCGCCGCCCGGCTTCAACAAGCCGGACAGCTGCAGACCCAGCGCGTCGCGCTGTAATTGCACCGAATCAATCTGCAGGCCCTCGGCGGTCCAATGGGCAACCAATTGCAAGCCCTTGAGCTGCTCGCTCCCGTTGAACGACAGGCTGCCGACTTGCACATCGCCCAGTTCGATCGCGAGCGGCAAGTCCAGGTCCGGCAAGCTGATCGGGCCGCTGCTTGGCTCATCGGCCGAGGCTGGCAATTGCAACGCGATCTGGTCGGCCTTGAGCTGTTCGATGCACAGGGTCATGCGCGCCAGGCACAGCGGCGACCAGGCGAATATCAGCCGATCCACCTCCACCCGACTGTCGCCCTGCTGCCACAGCAGCCGATCGGCGCTCCACTGCCCGCCCAACCGGCCCTGGAAATTCTCCACGCTCAGCCCAGGCACCAGGCCAAGGGCCCAGCGGCTGCCAAAGGCCGTGCCCAGCGCCACGCTCAAGGCCAGCACGACCGCCAGCAATACCCCGGCGAGCGCCAGCAGCGTTGTCTTCAAACCACGCGTCACAGCTCAGGCCCCATGGAAAAGTGCAATCGAATGCCGCCCTCGTCGTCCATCGCATGGGCCAGGTCGAGGCGGATCGGCCCCACCGGCGACACCCAACGCACGCCAACACCCACGCCGGTCTTCAGGCTCGGCAGCTCAAGGCTGTTGAAAGAGTTGCCCTGGTCGATGAACGTCGCCACCCGCCATTTTTCCGCGATGGAATATTGATACTCCAGGCTGCCGGCGACCATGTAGCGACCACCGATACGGTCGCCCTCGGAGTTCTCCGGAGACAGGCTCTGGTAGTCGTAACCACGCACGCTCTGGTCGCCACCGGCGAAGAAGCGCAGGGATGGCGGAATGGATTTATAGCCATTGGTGGCGCTCCCGCCGATCTGCGCCCGAGCCAGCAGCCGATGCTTGTCGAACACGGTGGTCAGGCCCTTGACCATGGCGGTGCCGTACAACAGGTTGTTGTCCGAACCCAGGCCTTCCTTGGCGACCTTGGTGTCGAACTGCAAACGGTAGCCGTTGTGCGGGTCGATGCGGTTGTCGCTGCGCAGGTAGGAATAACTCACGCCGGGCATCAGCAACGTGCTCAGGCCCGCATCGTCGCCGAGGCGGTACTCCTCGCGCTGCCACTTGAGCGACACCACCCGCTGCCAGCCGCTGGGCAACTTGCTGTGCCATTCCGGGCCCACGGTGAGCAGTTTGCTGAGGCTGTCGGTGCCGGCCAGTTCTTCATATTGATAACCGCCGGCGTAGCGCATCTTGTCGGTCAGCGGCGGGTCCAGCGGCACGTCGTACCACAGGCCGACGTTCTGCCGGGGCGCCGACACTTCCGCTTCCCAGCCATAACTGTGGCCCTGGGGGTTGACCCAGTGACGCGTCCAGTTGGCTTTGGCCCGGGGACCGACGTCGGTGGAAAAGCCCAGGCCCAGGCCCATGGTGCGCGGCTTGCGCGTGTCGAGCTTGACCGCCACCGGAATCACGTTATCGGTGGCAGCGGTGGGCGCGGCATCGACGCGCACGCCTTCGAAATAACCGCTCGATTGCAGGGCCTGGTTGAGTTCTGCGATGAGTTCGGAATCGTACGCCGTGCCGGCCTTGAACGGCACCATGCGTTGCAGCAAGTCTTCGTCGAACGGCGTGTCGCCCTTGAAGCTGACCGGACCCAAGGCATAACGCGGGCCGCTGTCATAGACCAGCTCGATATCGGCGAGGCCTGCCTGAGGATCTACCAGGAGTTTCTGCTGGGTAAAGCGCCCATTGAAATAGCCATAGCGCGAGGCCTGGTTCTGGATGACCCGCTTGGCGTCTTCGTAACGACCATGATTGAGCACCGCGCCGGGTTTCAGGCCGGCGTTGCCGGGTACGCGAAAAGCCTTGAGCGAAGCCGCCGGGCCATCGATGCGCACAGTGACATTGCGCAAGTGCACCGGCTCGCCGGGGTCGATGGTCAGCACCAGGCGCGGATCCTTACCGCCCTTGACCTCACTGTCGATCTGCGGCTGGTAGTAGCCCAGCGCCTGGGCGGCCTTGCGCGCCTGTTCCTCGGCGCCGCGACTGAAGCGCAGCAAGGCCTCCTCGTCACGATCACCCAAGCCACCGATGTAACCTTCTACGTTGGCCTTGAGTTCGTCGTTGGACGGCTGGACGCGTACTTCCAATTCACTTTTTGCCAGGGCCGCGCAGCTGAGGGACAGCAAAAGCGCGCCACTGATCATTCTTCCTGAGCGGTTCATGGCGCGGATGCTATCACGAGCGTAGGTGCCTGATAGAGCCGGACATTTCCTAAAAGTTCGCCCGACTACGCCGTTGCGCTTTGCAGAACCTGCGGGTTGGCGTGGAAGAACACATGCTCGCGGATCGGTCCTACCGCCACTTCCCCGATTTCCTCGTAACCTTGGCGTTTATAAAACTCCAGGTAACGCGGGTTGCCGGTGTCCAGCACCACGCCCCGGGAATGTTCGTCCACCGCACACCAGTTATGCACCGCCGTGAGCAACTGTTCGCCGAAATGCTTGCCCTGGAACTGTGGGTGCACCCCCAGCAGCGGCAGTACATGGACCGCATCGGACGGCAGGCAGGCCAGCACCGCCGCGTGATAGTCCAAGTAGCGCCTTGTGCAACGAAAACCAGTGCTCAAGACCATGCGCAGGCGCCAGGCCCAGCTTTCAGTGATGCCCAGGCGCCGCTGCGGCGGGGCGATCAGGGCAATGCCGATCAGGCGGTCGTTGACCAGCAGGCCGATGGCCGGCAGGTCCTGGAGAAAATGCTGCTTGACCAGCTCACGCACCGTGGCCCGTACCCGCTGTTCATAACCGGGACGCTCGGATTCGAACAGGTAGCTGAAGGTCGGCTCATGGCGATAGGCCTGGTACAGCAACGAACGGGCTTCACGGGAATAACCACTGTCGAGCATATGGACGTCGGCGATGGCGGTTTCAGGCATGGCGTTGGATCTCCTGGGGCGAGGCTCGGTGAGGCCCTGCTCTTATTGAGTACGAACTCGATAGGGTCGTGATCGTTCCTACATGCAAAGGACATTAGCAGCGCATTTGTCCTACTGCCACGCTGGCTCCCTTCCCACATGTCAGCTAGCATCGCAGTTTTGCCAGGACAGCCGACCATGAAGATCGTCTCCTTCAACATCAACGGGCTGCGCGCCCGCCCCCATCAGCTGGCGGCGCTGATCGAGAAGCATCAGCCGGATGTGATCGGGCTGCAGGAAACCAAGGTCCACGACGAACAGTTTCCCCTGGCCGAAGTGCAGGCCCTGGGTTACCACGTGCATTACCACGGACAAAAAGGCCACTACGGCGTCGCCCTGCTCTCCCGCCAGGCGCCGCTGAGCCTGTACAAAGGCTTCGAAGGTGACGACGAAGACGCCCAGCGGCGCTTCATCTGGGGCACCTTCGCCGATGCCAACGGCGTGCCGGTGACCATCATGAACGGTTATTTCCCACAAGGTGAAAGCCGCGACCATCCGACCAAATTCCCGGCCAAGGAACGTTTCTACAGCGATCTGCAGCATCTGCTGGAAAGCCGCTTCAGCAACGACCAGCCGGTGGTGGTAATGGGTGACGTGAACATTTCCCCGGAAGACTGCGACATCGGCATCGGCCCGGACAACATGAAGCGCTGGCTGAAGACCGGCAAATGCAGCTTCCTGCCGGAAGAGCGCGAATGGATGGCCCGCCTGAAGAACTGGGGCCTGGTGGACAGCTTCCGCCACCTGAACCCGGACGGCACCGACCGCTTCAGCTGGTTCGACTACCGCAGCCGCGGTTTCGAGGACGAACCCAAGCGTGGCCTGCGCATCGACCTGATCCTCACCTCCCACGGCCTGCTGCCACGGGTCAAGGATGCCGGCGTGGACTATGAGTTGCGGGGCATGGAAAAACCGTCGGACCATGCGCCGATCTGGTTGCAGTTGGGCTAAGTCCGAAGCATCCACATCCCCCTGTGGGAGCGAGCTTGCTCGCGATAGCGGTCTAACTGTCACATAGATCCTGAATGTGCCGCCGTCATCGCGAGCAAGCTCGCTCCCACATTGGACTTCGGTGCCCCGTCGCACCCCTGTCACCTTTCAGTAACCTGACCGACTTAATCTTCCGGCACTTCCTCGGGTTCAGCAGGTGCCGGCATGCGGCTGTGTGTTGTCTTTTTCATGGGCCTCTGGCTGCCGTTCGTGGCATGGGCCGGCAATTTGCCCATTCCCGAACACGGCCCAGCCTTGCGCCTGCAGGGTTCCAATACCATCGGCGCGGCGCTGGGGCCGGCGCTGGTCAGGGGATTGATGGAAGACCAAGGGCTGCTCAGGGTCAGCAGCGAGATCACGGGGCGCGACAATGAGCAGCGCATCGTCGGCCAGACCGCCGATGGCCGACGGGTGCAGGTCGATATCGCAGCCCACGGCTCCAGCACCGGCTTTGCTGCCCTCAAACAGGCCAGCACCGACCTGGCGGCATCCTCCCGGCCGATCAAGGACAGCGAACTGAAGGACTTGTCGTCCCTGGGCGACCTGAAAAGTCCTGCCGCCGAACAAGTCATCGCCATCGATGGCCTCGCGATCATCCTTCATCCCCACAACCCACTGCGCCAACTCGATACCGTACAGCTGGCACGAATATTCAGCGGCGAGGCAAACACCTGGGACGCCGTCGGCGGCACGGGCGGGCCGATTCATCTGTACGCCCGGGATGAGCAGTCCGGCACCTACGACACCTTCAAGGAACTGGTCCTTAGCCGACAGGGAAAACGGCTGGATCCTACAGCGCGCCGCTTCGAGTCCAGCGAACAGCTGTCCGACGCGGTCAGCCAGGACCCGCAAGGCATCGGTTTCATCGGTTTGCCCTACGTGCGCCAGGCCAAGGCGCTGGCCATTGTCGACGGCGCGTCCCAGCCTATGCTGCCGCTCAACCACCTGATCGCCACCGAGGACTACCCGCTTTCCCGGCGCCTGTTCTTTTATCTGCCACCCTGGGGCACCAACCCCTGGGCCGAAGCATTGGTGGCGTTTACCCAAAGCGACAAAGGCCAGGCCATTGTCGCGGCCAACGGTTTCATCGCCCAGACCGTCCAAGCCATGGCCGTCGCACCGAATGCACTGATGCCCGAGGGCTACCAGGCCCTGAGCCGCCATGCCCAACGCTTGACCGTGAATTTTCGCTTCGAAGAAGGCAGCGCCAGCCTGGACAACAAGGCCCACCAGGACCTGGGGCGCGTGCTCGACTATATAAAGCAGCATGGCAAAGCCGACCGACGCGTGACCCTGGTGGGCTTTGGCGACGCCAAGGACGACCCGGCGCGGGCCGATCTGTTGTCCAAACTGCGCGCCATGGCGGTGCGACGGGAATTGGTCAAATACGGCGTGGCGCTACGGGAAGTGCGAGGGTTCGGGGCGTTGATGCCGGTGGCCGCCAACAGCGAGGATGAAGGACGGGTCAGGAATCGGCGGGTGGAGGTTTGGGTTTACTAGCAACGACGCCATCAACCGCCTACCCGCTCTTGTGGCGCGGGAGCTTGCTCCCGCGGGGTCGCGAAGCGGCCCCCTGCATTTTGTATCAAACCAAAAAACTTGGGCCTGCTACGCAGTCCAGCGGGAGCAAGCTCCCTCGCCACAAAAGCTTTATGTTTATCGCATTAATCTCGGCGTAAGACCGAACGACCTCACCTTGCGCCATTGCCTACAACTACGCCAGAATCCGCCGGCTTGTGCGCCTTGAGGGCGGGCTTTACTGTTTCCGGGTCGCTGAAAATCAGCGATCGGGTTTGGTAGCCCGGGTAAAACTAAGGCGCACAGCTCCGGCATATTCATTATGGCGGCTGTGCGCGGGGCGCCCTTGTGGCGCGCTGGGTTTGCCTTGGTACCCGGGCTACCAACCTGCGTATAGCCGCCACCCAATGTTTGGTAGCAAAAGGTTGCGGCTCCCATTACCAAGGAGTTTCATCCATGTTCAAAGCAACCCCAAACCCGCCGGACAAACATCCAGCCGACTCGGAAGCACTCGACAAAGCGGCGGCAGACCGCGCCCTCGATTACTACCTCAAACCCAAATCCAGCAAACCGCAAACCGACCCAAGCCCGCTCTTCACCCTTATCAACGGCATCGACACCGAAACCCTGCTCGCCAACCTCAGCGAAAACCTGGCCTCGGCCAACGCCATGCTCAGCGACCTGGCCTTCGACCTGGAAGGCTCAAGGCGCCACATTGCCCTGGGCATCCAGCAATTGATCGAATTGAGTGGACAGCTGGCAAACCGAGCGCTGGACAACGTCGAAGCGCGCCCGTCGACATAGCGCATCACCCCGTGGCGAGGGAGCTTGCTCCCGCTGGGTCGCGAAGCGGCCCCAAGCATTTTGTGTCTAACCAAAAGCTTGGGCCTGCTGCGCAGTCCAGCGGGAGCAAGCTCCCTCGCCACAAGGGCATGTGTGTCATGACTGAACGAGCGGCCTGTTACCGCCCCGCCAACTCCATGATCATCCGCGACAACAGATAAATCCTTGGCACCACGCTCTCGACTTCGGCGTATTCCTCCGGCGTGTGGATATTGCCACCGACGATGCCGAACCCATCCAGCGTCGGCGTACCGACCCCGGCTGACAGACTGGCGTCCGCCGCGCCGCCGCTGCCTTCTTCGGTCAGTTTGCGCCCCAGTTCGCCATAGATGCCCTGGGCCATGGCCATCAATCGGTCCGACTCCGCCGTCTGCGGCATCGGTGGCAGGCCGCGCTTGAGGCTGGTGGTGACTTCGGTATCGGCGATCAACTTGTCCTGTGAAACACGGGCCAGGTCTTTTTCGATACGGTCGAATTCTTCCGGCACCGCCGCCCGCACATCGGCCTTGGCGCTCGCCTGGTCGGGGATCACGTTGGTCCGGGCACCGGCCTTGAGCACCGTGAAGTTGATGGTGGTTTTCTTTTCCGCGTCGCCGAGCTTGCCCAGTTGCAGAATCTGGTGCGCAGCTTCCATCGCCGCATTGCGCCCCAGTTCCGGCGCGACACCGGCGTGGGATGCCTTGCCCTTGACCTCCACCAGCGCCGTGGCACTGCCCTTGCGCCACACCACCAGGCCGTCGGCCGGGCGACCCGGCTCGAGGTTGAGGGTCACGTCGTGGGCCTTGGCGGTTTTCTTGATCAGGTCGGTGGCCACGTCCGAGCCGGTCTCCTCGCTGGCGTCGAGCAGGAAGGTGATTTGCGCGTAATTCTTGAAATCGAGGTTCTTGAGCACTTTCAAGGCGTAGATCCCGGCGACGATGCCGCCCTTGTCATCCATCACCCCCGGCCCGTAGGCGCGGCCATCCTTGATGTGGAACGGGCGTTCGGCGGCCGAGCCCTCCTTGAACACCGTGTCCATGTGGGCCATCAACAGGATTTTTGCTTTACCGGTGCCCTTGAGGGTCGCCAGGATGTGCTGGCTACCGTCGGAATTCGGCACCTTTTCGATGGTGGCGCCCAACTGCTTCAGTTCGTCGATGGCAATGTCACCGACCTGGGTCAGCCCCGGCACATAGCCGGAGCCGGAGTCGATATTCACCAGCCGCTCCAGCAGCTTCAGGGCCTCGCCCTGGTACTGCTGCGCATCGGTCAGGATTTGTTGATGGGGTTGCGCGAAGGCCATGGGGGTGAAGGCGCCAAGGGCCAGGCTCAGGCCGAGGCTGACGGCCAGACGGGAGCGAACAGCGGTCATCGTCATGATTTCATCCTTGTTCCGTATCGAGAGAGTGCCATGGGCACCCTACCTGACAACGGGGCAAGGCTCTAGACAGCAGGTGGCCATCTCAGAGGGAAACAACCGATGCTTCCAGCACCTGCCGATGTCGGTGGCAGGTGACCCGGTTGCGCCCGCTGGTCTTGGCTTCGTACAACGCCTGGTCTGCATCGTTGAGCCAGAGGGTAGCGTCGCCATACGCCGGGTTGAACGCCGCCAGGCCAATACTCAGGCTCACTTTAAGCGCCGGATCCTGCTCGTAGCCGAGGGTCGCGAAGCGCTCTCGCAAACCATCCATCGCCTGCACAGCGTTATGCAGGGTCAGGTCCGGCAAGACCACGCAAAACTCGTCGCCACCATAACGCCCGACAATGTCGGCGGCGCGCAGGTTCTGCCTGAGCAGCTTGCCGAGTCGGCGCAGCACGACGTCGCCGGCGCCGTGGCCGTAGGTGTCATTGATGGCTTTGAAATGGTCGATGTCGATCAGCGCAATCGCGCCATGGGTGGTCCCGTCCGCTGGATGGCGCCCGCAACGCTGGAACTCCTCGTTGAGGCGGTCTTTCCAGGCGCCATGGTTGAGCAACCCGGTCAGGCTGTCGGTACGGCTCAGGGCCAGCAATTCACGCTTCTGTCGCCCCAGGGTGTAGGCCTGGCGAAAACAGATCCAGCCCAGTGCCATCGGATACAGGCACAGCAGCGGCAGACAAGCGTAGATCTGTGCCGGACTGGTCATGGGCACGCCGGTCAGCGGGAAGATCACCGTGCCCACGGCGATGCCCGCCACTTGGGCCACAACCCCGACGAGCAGGAAACGCAGCCCACCGATGGCGACGCTGTTCATCGCCATCATCGCCAGCGTGACGGCCGTGGGCAGCGGGTTGAATTGCATCGCCACGACCCAGAAGCCGCCGAGAAAGGCATCGATCAACAAGTTGCGGTGTTCGGCGTGGTACGGCACCGCGCATCGGCGAGCCCACCCATAGGACAGGTGCGGCCAGAGCAGGCCGTTGAACAGCATGAAGCCCCAGACCCAGGGCGGCGGATCGAGGGGATAGAGCGCGGCGCTGACCAGCAGCAACCCCAGCGTCAGGCCCAGGATGCGCGATACGTAGAGCCTCCTGGCCAACGACAGTCCCTTTTTTCCCGTCTTTTGCATAGACGCCTCTGCACCGCGGGTTTCCCGAATCATCGGGATGGGCTTGCCTGGAGTCTATCAGGGCGGCATCAAATAGCCACCACTGAATGCAGGGGTATTTTTCTTCGGCAAAATGCGGGGGCTCTGCTCGGATTTTGGCTATATATGACAAGGAAATCCGTGACGCCTCGCAAAGCAGGGTTCCTGGGCAACGATGTTCCTGGGTTAAGCTTCACTGAACACCGCCTGATCCGTTTGATTACATTCTGTCGCAGCCCATGGAGGGCAAAACATGCTGGTGTTGTTCGTGGTTATTGCTGTACTTATCGCCTGGAGTTGGTTGACCTATCCCGGCATCGGCCATGTGATCTACGACATGAGCATGGCCTTGGAAGCACGCCTTTACCGGTTGCGCAAAATCACCGTGCCCATCAGTGAAATGACCGTGTCGACCTGGCAGGGCGGGCCTTATGAAGCATCGGCGAGCATCCTGATGCTGCACGGCTACAGCGGCGACAAGAACCTCTGGCTGCGGGTTGCCCGACAGTTTGTCGGTGATTACCGAGTGGTGATCCCCGACCTCCCCGGCCATGGCGAAACCGGCTTCAAGGCCGGCGGCGGCTACGACATCCCGACCCAGGCCCGGCGGGTGATCGAGTTGCTCGACGCCTGCGGCCTGGACAAGGTCCACGTGATCGGCAATTCCATGGGTGGGCATCTCGCCGCGTGGCTGGCGGCCACTTCGCCTGAACGTGTGCTGACCCTGGCGCTGCTCAATCCGGCCGGCGTCACCTCCCCCCAACCCAGTGACATGGACCGCCAACTGGCCGCCGGTCGTAACCCGTCCCTCGTGCATTCGCGGGAGGAATTCATGCCGTTCTACGCAATGACCATGGCCTCGCCGCCCTGGGTGCCGGGCATGGTCATGGCCGCCGTGGCCGAGCGTTATGTACAGCAGCGCGAAGAACTGGCGGAGATCTACACCGACTTTCGCGCCAGCCCGCCAATGGAGCCCCACTTGGCCGCCATTCGTGCCCCTTCGCTGCTGCTCTGGGGTCGCCAGGACCGGGTGATCGACGTCAGCAGCGTGCCCGTATGGAGCAAGGGCATAGCGGACCTGCGTGTGGAAATCTGGGACGGGATCGGCCACCTGCCCATGATCGAACAACCGGGGAAAACCGCGGCGCTGTACCGTGACTTTCTCAAGGGATTGGGGCAGTGATCATGATGCAAGCAACGCCCCGTGGTGAACCGGTGGGTCAGTCCCTGGCAGAATGAAGTCCTGAAGATTCTTCGTTTGCCGGGACCGGCGAAGGCTGCGATCTTTCGTCCAACTTTCCCACAGCCCTCGCCAGGAATTCTCACGATGAGCTTCGTCAGCCCCGACCTGATCCGTCAACGCTTCTCCAAAGCGATGTCCGACATGTACCGCGACGAGGTGCCGTTGTATGGCGCACTGATGGAGCTGGTGGAACACACTAACGCCCAGGTCCTGACCGAACAGCCGGAACTGGCCGCCCACCTGCGCAACACTGGCGAACTCGAGCGCCTGGACCTGGAACGCCACGGCGCGATCCGCGTCGGCACCGCCGCCGAGCTGGCGACTCTGGGGCGACTGTTCGCGGTCATGGGCATGCAGCCGGTGGGCTACTACGACCTCACGCCAGCCGGTGTACCGGTGCATTCCACCGCGTTTCGCGCCGTGCATGAAAGCGCCTTGCAGGTCAGCCCGTTCCGGGTGTTTACCTCGCTGCTGCGCCTGGAACTGATCGAGAACGCCGAGCTTCGGGCCTTTGCCGAATCGGTGTTGGCCAAACGGCAAATCTTCACCGCTGGCGCTCTTGAGCTCATTGACCTGGCCGAACGCCAGGGCGGCCTGAGCGAAACCCAAGCCGAGGACTTTGTCCTACAGGCCCTGGAAACCTTTCGCTGGCACCACAGCGCCACCGTCACTGCCGAACAATATCGGCAACTGAGCGCCCAGCATCGCCTGATCGCCGACGTGGGGGCGTTCAAGGGCCCGCACATCAATCACCTGACGCCGCGCACCCTGGACATCGACCTCGTCCAGGCGCGGATGCCCGTGCATGGCATCACCCCCAAGGCCGTGATCGAAGGCCCGCCCCGTCGCCAATGCCCGATCCTGCTGCGCCAGACCAGTTTCAAGGCGCTCGATGAGCCCGTTGCCTTCACCGACCAGCCCCAGACCCGGACCCAGCCCCAAGGCAGTCATAGCGCCCGCTTCGGCGAAATCGAACAACGGGGCGCCGCGCTCACACCCAAGGGCCGTGCGCTCTATGACCAATTGCTCAACGCCGCACGCGATGCGCTAGGGGCGTTTCCCAACGAAGCCAACGCCGAACGCTACAACGTGCTGATGGCCGAACATTTCGTCGCATTCCCGGACAACCACGATGAGCTGCGCCAACAGGCATTGGCGTATTTCCGTTATTTTCCGACGCCCAAGGGCCTCGCCGCCAAGGGCACCCTCAAGGCAGCGACCTCCCTGGAACACTTGCTCGAACAGCAATACCTGCGGGCCGAGCCCTTGGTGTACGAAGACTTCCTGCCCGTCAGCGCCGCCGGCATCTTCCAGTCGAACCTCGGCGACGCCGCCCAGAGCCATTACGCCGGGCAATCCAACCGCCAGGCCTTCGAGGCGGCGCTGGGGCGAGGGACCATCGACGAGTTGGGGCTGTATGCCCAGACGCAACAGCGCTCTATCGATGAGTGCAGGGCTGCATTGGGCGTGTAGGAATACGCCGAAGGATAAAACGGCAAGAAGTTGCCTGGGGGGCGTGCAGCGTGGCGCGCCATCCTGGGCGGTTCTGCCCGGGTGGCGCGGTGTCCGGGTGAGCCGCGAGGATCTGTCATGCGCCGGGCAAGGATTTGTGCGCTTTGTGGCCCTGCTGGTGGGAATTGCCATACACTCTCAAATCAACTTATTGATATATATGGTTTTTTTGAAAGTGGCACAGCTCTTGATAACCGTCAGGCCACCTCGGGGCGAGTTCCGTCCCAGGCTCTATCGTTATCCAGGACGGAGAGCATCCCTTGCCTACCCCCGCGTACATGTCCGTTACAGGCACCAAACAAGGTCTGATCACTGCCGGTGCGTTTACCGCCGACTCAGTGGGCAACACTTATCAAGAGGGCCATGAAGATCAGGTCATGGTGCAGGCTTTCGAGCACCAAGTGACAATCCCACGCGACCCTCAGTCCGGCCAGCCAACCGGTCAGCGCATACACAAACCGCTGATCATCACCAAGGTCTTCGACAAAGCATCACCACTGCTGCTGGCAGCCCTGACGAGCGGCGAACGCCTGACCGACGTCACGATCCAGTGGTACCGCACTTCGGCCGCCGGCACTCAGGAGCATTACTACACCACTAAGTTGGAGGACGCGATCATCGTCGATATCAAGGACTACATGCTCAACTGCCAGGCCCCAGAGAACGCACATTTCACCCATCTGGAAGACGTGCACTTCACGTATCGCAAGATCACCTGGACCCATGAAGTCAGCGGTACCTCGGGGTCGGATGACTGGCGTGCACCCACCGTCGGTTGAATCAGAGATAGCCGCTCACGCATCGGCCAACGCTGTTGGCCAGTTGGCAAACAAATAATTGAAAGTCATTAATTCAGGACGGTGTTCGCCCAGTGCGACGGCCTCGGCAATCCATGCACTGGTAAAGAGCCTGACACTGGGCGAACGGGGACAATAATAATGGAACTTTCAGACTATGTCCGGGAGACTGTTTAAATAATTCTTTAATGTTGAAGCTTGCATATTTCTGTAGGAGCTGGCGAAGCCTGCGATCTTTTGACCTTTCGCTCAAGACTCAAGTGTCTGGGGAAAGATCGCAGCCTCGTTGCACTCGACAGCTCCTACACAGTGTACGCAAAGCTTCTGCGTATCCCGGCGGGAGCAAGCTCCCTCGCCACGGTGTTTAGAGGCGGCTTATGCGCTGGCTGCACAAACAGTTATACAAAACATGGACAAGTACACAAAAGTTATCGGCAAAAATTTAAACAGCCATTAAAAACTCTTTTTTAATACCCGCCGGCATGACGCACTTCATCCACGCCGTCCGGTTTTTTGCGCATCAGTGTCCCCCGCATCAGGGTCACCGTGTTGCTGTTTGCGCTTGGCCGGGTCATTGGGCCGCAAGGCATCGTTATCGCGTTCCACTTCGCCGGGCAATGCTGGCGCGTCCGGGTTGGGCCGGGTTTGATCGGGGCTGTGGTTCATGGCGAACTCCTGGGGTCGTTCGGGATTCAGGCATCGGGGTCGGCGACTTCTTCGGCGACATTGGCATCCGGAGAGCGAAGGTGCAGTTGCTTGGCCTGGGTCTGCAAATCCTGCCAGCGTGCCAGATCGATGGCGCCGCGGCCGAACAGGTCATCGGCCACCTGCCTCAACTCAGTGAAATGAGCATCGGGGGACTGCTGCCGGTAGGCCTGGTCGTCGAACAGTCGCTGCCAATCGGCCAGCGACGGAAGCTTGAGGTCATCGCCCATGACGGACTCCTGCGAGACATTCATAGGTTATGAGGGTCGGTGTTCGCGGGGAGTTCCAGTGATTTTCAGTAGCCGGTCATTTCCAGGTAACCCGTGCCGCCCTGGTTGCCACTCAGCCGTACCGGGCCTTCCCAATAGGGAATGCGCAAGTCCATCCAGGCCTTGGGATTGAGTGCCTGGGTGATGATGTCGAGTTGTTTGCCGGGGATCTTGATGGCCCAGCGTACCGGCATCGAGCGCCCGGAGACCTTGGCCGTGTCCAATGGCACGAGACTGATCTCCTCGGCGCGCAGGGTTTGCGCCCGGCCCTGGGCATCGATCCAGGTGCCCGTGAGGTAAGGCGCGCCGTGCTTGTGGCGCATGCGATAGAGCATCAGGTGCTCGCCATTGTCCAGGTGCAGGGAGAACCAGTCCCAGCCGGGCTGGTTGGCTGTCAGGGGCTGGCTGCTCCATTCGCGATCGAGCCAGGCCGGGCCGCTGACCGTGTAGCGCTGGCCGTCGATTTCCAGTTCACCATTGGCCTGGAAAAACGGCTGGCTGTAGTAGTACGACGCCTGGCCCTGTTCGGATTTCTGGCTGAAACCTTGATCGCCCTGCAACACCAACGGACGGTTCGACGTCAGCCGCAAGGCATAGCTGAAGCGTCGGTCCCGAGCCTTCAATTGCATGTCTGCCAACGGCTCGGCCGCTGAAGCCTGGGTGCCGAATTGCCAGTCGTCGATCCAGGCCTCGAAGGGGGCCACCTTTACCCCGGCCTGCCCCACCCCACCTCGCGCATAACGCTCGGCGGCATGGTGCACGCTGTCGGAAGTGACCGCCGCATGACCGAGCCAGATCGTCTGGTTGCGCCAGCCGCTGGCTTGGGGTGCGGCATTCAACGCGCTGCGAAACAGCGTCCATTGCACGCCGAACTCCCGGCCTTGGGCATCCTTGAGGTTGGCGGTGACGTACCACCACTCGATGCGAAAACCTTCATGAATACCGTGGTCGGCCGGGAAACTGAACACCCGCCCAGGCACGACCGGCGTGAACGCGACAGCCTGGTCACCGAGGCCGGCGAAGCCCTTTTGCGCCGGCGCCGAGTCATCACAACCGCTGAGCAACGCCAGCAGCAACAGGCCGGCTTTAATTTTCATGGGCAAAGGTCCTCAGCAAATCCGCCGGCTGCGTGCGGTACAACGCATACAGCGGCCAGGCCGATGCCAGGAGCGTGGCGAGCATCGCCAGGGCCAGCAACTGCGCCAACTGCAATGGGAACACCCGCAACGGCAGGCGCCAGCCGAAAGCCTGCACATTGATCACCGCGTCCAGGCACCAGGCCAGGGCAATGCCCAGCGGCAAGGCCAGGACCAGGGTCAACAGCGCCAGTAGCCAGGTCTGGCCGAGGTTGAGCAACATCAATTGCCGACGCGTCACCCCCAGCGCCCACAGCGGCGCCAACTGGCCGAGACGACTCTGGCTCTGGGTCAGCAGGCTGATGAACAACGCCACCCCGGCTACCGCCAGGGTCAGGCTGTTGAGGGCGGCGGTGGCGGCGAAGGTGCGTTCGAACACCTGGGTCGACCAGCCCTTGAGCCGGGCCTGGTCGACGATGCGGCTGTCATCCAGGCCGAACCGGCCCTGCAATGCCGTCACTAGCGCCGGGATCGCGGACGGCTCGATGCGCAGGTTGAAACGGTTGGGCGTCAGGTTCGGCCAGTGCGCCAGCAAGTGCTCGACGTTGACAAGCACATGGCCCTTGGGATTGCCGTAATCGGCGTAGACACCGACGATGCGCAGTGCCCAAGGTCCGTGCGGCGTCGGCAAGGCCAACTGATCGCCGATCCTCACCTTGAGGCGTCGGGCCAGTTGTTCGCTGAGCATGAGGGTGTCGGCGGCGGCCAACTGCTCCCACGGCTTGTCGCCGGACGATTCCAGCAGCGGCCAATGCTGGCGATAGTGAGGGTGGTCGAGGATGCCATGGATATCCGTCGGCCAGCCCTGCAACGGGAGCGAGACTTGCCAGAGGGGCACAACGGCAATAATCGCCGGTTGCTGCTTGAGCCAGGTATGCAGCTCTTCGGCCTGGGCCGGGGTTTGCGGGTTGATGTACAACTCGGCGCTCAGCCGTTGTTCGAGCCAGTTGCTGAACGTCTGGCGAAAGCCGGCGGTCATGCTGCCGGCGCCGATGTTCGCCGCCAATGCCAACAGCAGGGCCATCAGCGCCAGGCTCAGGGGCGGCAATTGTTGGCGGCAATCGGCGAGAACCCATTGCCCGAGCACCGAGCGGCTGCGGCGCAACAACCACGTCAGCACGCCGCTGAGCAACACCGGCAAGGCCAGTGCCGCGCCCAGCAACAAGGCGGTCATCAGGACAAAACCGCTGGCCAGGCTGTCGCCCCAGACCAACGCCGATGCGGCAATCAACGCCGCCACCGTCGCCACCCAACCCTGGCGTCGCAGCCAGCGCCCATGGGCTTGATGCCAGGCTTGGGGATTGGCCAGCGCCAGCAAGGGCAGGCGCGCCGCCCGCAACAGGCTGTCGGCGCCGGCCAGCAGCGCGCCAAGCACGCTCAGGCCGCCCCCGCTGAGCCACCACACCGGGCTGAGGTTCAAGTGCCCGGCCACTTCAGCACCGTACAAGCCCCGCAGGCTCGCCGCGACATCGGGCAATAACAGGCTCGCCAGCCAATAGCCGCTGAGCACCCCGGCGATTCCACCGAGCAAGGCCAACCCGCCCAGTTCCATCGCCAGGCTGGTGACCAGTACCCGCGCACTGACGCCACAGGCCCGCAGGGTTCGCAACAGGCTGCGGCGCTGTTCCAGAGCCAGGCCGATGGCCGCATGAACGATGAACAGCCCCACCACGAAGGATAAAAAGCCCAGGGCGTCGAGGTTCAGGTGGAAACTTTCGGTCAGGCGCGAGAGGTTGTTTTCTTCATCGGCGCGCTTGAATTGCAGTCGATCGCCGAACGCCTCCGGCAACGCGGCGCTGAACGTCGCGGGCAACAGCAGCCGCGACAGGTGGTCCGGCATTCCGAGTACCGCTTGGGCAAACCCGATGTCCATCAACAGCATGCCCGGCGCCATGTCCTCTTGGACATGCAGCGGCGGCAGGGGTCGTCCATCGACGGTTTGGGGCTGGTCGCCCTCACCCAGCCCCCGTGCCTGCAAAGTCTGCGGGGCGATCCAGGTACGACCGGGACTGGTAAAGAACTCCACCACCTCGCTCATCTCCCGCGCCTGTCCCGCCAACGCCGCACCGGGCGGCAGCGACACCGGGTCGATGCCCATCAGTTGCAGACGCTGGTCCTCGTGCCCCTTGAGCACCACCCGGGCCTGCAACACCGGCGACACCGGCCAGCCCTGGCGCCGCAAATCGACAAACCATTGCTGAGGGAAGATGCCGCCGCCGGGTGCAGTGAGGCTGGCCTGGGGTTCGCCGCCGATCAGTTGGCTGGCCCGGGCGTAGTTGTCCCGGGCCTGACTGTTCAGCGCTTGCACGCCGGTGAGCAGACTGGTGGCGAGCCAGAGGCCAGTCAACACGCTGAAGAACTGCACCGGGTGCTGGCGCCAATGGCTGAGCAGGGCCTTGAGGGCCTGGCGAAAAATCATCACCCCTGGGCCACCTGCGCCAACCGTCCGCCATGCAATACCACGCGTTGGGCCAGGCGAGCCGCTACCCGGGGACTGTGGGTCACCATCAACAGGCTGGTGGGGCTGCCCTCCAGCAGTTCCAGCAACAGTTGCAGCACTTCGTCACTGGTGGCTTCGTCGAGGCTGCCGGTGGGTTCGTCAGCCAGCAACAAGGGCGGTCGAGAAGCCAGCGCCCGCCCCAGCGCCACCCGTTGCTGCTGGCCGCCGGAAAGCTGCTCGGGGTAACGCCGCAGCAACCCTGAAAGCCCGAGCCGCTGCACCAGATGGGCTTGCCAGGCCGCGTCATAGCGACCGCACAAGCGGGCCTGGAACGCCAGGTTGTCTTCCACCGACAAGCTGCTGATGAGGTTGAACTGCTGGAAAACCAAGCCAATTTCCGTGCGCCGCCAATTCGCCAGCTGGCTTTCACTCATGCCGTCGAGTCGATATTCGCCACTGCGAATGCTCCCGCGATCGACCTTGTCCAGCCCGGCAACCAAATGCAGCAAGGTACTCTTGCCGCTGCCAGACTCCCCCATCAGCGCCAGGCTGCTGCCGGGCATCAGGGTCAGGTCGACGCCCTGCAGCACCGGCAACGGGCCTTGGGGCGTGGGGTAGCTTTTAAAGACATCGCGGACTTCAAGCATGGACAGCCTCGACGGGTGGGCGTGAGGCTCAGGATAGCGGAGGTTGGGCACACTCAACACCTCCACCCACTCACCCACCGCCATCGCGAGCAAGCTCGCTCCCACAGGGTTTACCGTTGATCAATCCGTGGCGTGATGGCTGGGTAGCTTTTGTGGCGAGGGAGCTTGCTCCCGCTTGAGTGCGCAGCGCTCATCGCTTTTTTTGGGGCCGC
>NZ_JABAEE010000090.1:0-24430 GCF_023701885.1 Pseudomonas sp. CG7
CGATATAGCCCAGTACCACCGGTTGTTTGAAACGATGAAAGAGTACGGTTACCAGCCCCGCAGCCATCATGATGATCGCCAGATCCTGGATGAAACTGATGGCATGCATGTCGGGGCTCCCTGTTCAAATGACGCACTGCCGAGCTGGAGAAATCCGTTTCCGCTGTAGGAATTGCCCTCACAAGGGGCTTTTGAAGGGTAACACCGCGACGTCCGACAAAAAGACGGTGCAATATATGGAAACAGATCCATCGGCGCGTGACGGCAAGCACAGGCGCAGCGTCCCGATATCGGTGGTTTTAAAACGGGGTGACCTGTTTGCAGGCCACTCTCCAGCATCCGCAGAGGTGCACTCCCGAATGACTGCCTTGAACCGTGAGTACGTTATGGAACCCGGAAACGCCCAGCTGTCGATGACGGTGTTGATGACCCCCGATATGGCCAATTTCTCTGGCAATGTCCATGGCGGCACCTTGCTCAAATACCTCGATGAAGTCGCCTACGCCTGCGCCAGCCGCTATGCCGGGCGCTACGTGGTGACCCTGTCGGTTGACCAGGTGATCTTCCGCGAGCCGATTCATGTCGGCGAGCTGGTGACCTTCCTGGCCTCGGTGAACTACACCGGCAACACGTCGATGGAAGTGGGCATCAAAGTCGTGACCGAAAATATTCGCGAACGCTCGGTGCGTCACACCAACAGTTGCTTCTTCACCATGGTTGCGGTGGATGACCAGCGCAAACCCGCTGCCGTGCCGCCCTTGCAGCCGCAAAACAGCGAAGAAAAGCGCCGCTACGAACAAGCCCAGCAACGGCGGCAGATTCGCCAGGAACTGGAGAAGCGCTACCAGGAGATCAAGGCAGACGGGCCTTGATCGGTCAATGAAAAATCAACTGTGCGAGCTTGCTCGCGATGGCGGTGTGTCAGTCAGCATCAGTATTGACTGATCGGCTGCTATCGCGAGCAAGCTCGCTCCCACAGGGGTTTTGCAGCATTTCCACAGGGGCGATCAGAGGCTGATCGGCACCGCCTCGAACCGCACCCGTGGATGGGCGATCCGGTCCTGGGCACGGACCAGTTCAAGTTCATAGCTTGTGCAGGCCTGGGTTTCCAGCAGCACTTCGTGCACCGCAGCGGCGGTGAATTCGAACGCCGCCACCAGGCTGTCCCCCAACAGTATCCGTGCCAGGAACAACCCCGAGGTCAGGTCACCCACACCCACCGGCTGGCGCGGGAACGCCAACAGTGGACGGCGCAGGTGCCAACTGCCCTCGGCGGTCACCAACAGCATTTCGAAGCTGTCATCGGGTTTGCCGGGGTAGGCCAAGTGCTTGACCAGCACCGCTTTCGGCCCACGGGCCAGCAGCGCGCGAGCCATCGCCAGGCAGTCCAGCAACGACTGCGCCTTGCGCCCGGAAAAACTGTCCAGTTCCAGTTGGTTCGGGCACATGAGATCCGCCACGGCAGCGGCTTCTTCCAAGAGAAATTTGCTCACCTCGGGCGCCACGATACAGCCCTTCTCTGGATGCCCCATGACCGGGTCACACAGGTACAGCGCCTTTGGATTGGCCGCCTTGATCCGCGCCACGCCCGTCAGAATCGCCCGCCCCTGGGCCGCGCTGCCCAGGTAACCGGATAACACCGCATCGCAATGCCCCAGCTCACCGATGGCGGCGATGCCTTCTACCAATGCGGGTATTTGCTCGGGCGCCAGCACCTCGCCGGTCCATTGGCCGTACTGGGTGTGATTGGAAAATTGCACGGTATTGAGCGGCCAGACGTTCACGCCGACCCGCTGCATCGGAAACACTGCGGCGCTATTGCCGGCGTGCCCGAACACCACGTGGGACTGAATGGCAAGCAGATGAGGCGTACGTTTCATGCGGGAAGTTTCCGTAAAACGATTGAAATTCAAGCCGCGCAGTATGCGACTAAACGCAGCCTGTACGACAGACCGGCGAGACAGTTAAGCTGACAGCAACTTGTCGGAGCACTTCGTTCATGCTGACCCTTGGAAACATTTTCGTGCTGATGCTGCTGGCTAGCGGCGGCGCCTGGCTGTGGCACAACCATGGCTTGCGCGAACGGGCGTTGGCGAGGGTCATGCAGCATTGCGCCAACCTCAAGATCGAGCTGCTGGACGGCAACGTGGCGCTGAAAAAAATCGGCTTCGTAAAGGACGCCAATGGTCGACGACGCCTGGCTCGCGTCTACACCTTCGAGTTCACCGTCACCGGCGAAAGCCGCCATTCGGGCACCATCACTCAGTTCGGTGCCCACAGCGCCCACATAGAACTGGCGCCCTACCCGATGCCGTTCGAAGAAACACCACCAACCCCTATTGAACCGGTCCAGACCAGGCCCAGGGCCGAAGTCATCGAGTTGAGCCAGTGGCGCCAGGAACACAACAAGTGGAAGCCTTGAAACAGGGTTGATTCAGGCACACCGGCAGTTCGCCAGTCCGGCTTGCAGGTGATCGACGTCTTGCGGCTGATCGAAAATCAGCTCGATCCGGGAATCCTGGCGCCATTCGCTGGCCTGCCAGCCCAGCGCCGTCCCTTCCAACGCATTGGCTGAAACCCAACCGTCGAGGCTGTGGATAACCATCTTGGCCCGTTTCCAGTCCTGGCCCTGTAGCCATCGTGTCAGCGCCGCTGCATCGAGTCGTTGGCTTGGGTGCCAGCGCCAACCGATACTCCAGCCACCCTCCTGTTGCTGATGCAGGCAGATTGGCTGAGTTGGGTCGGACCAGATGGCCGGTATCTGCCCCAAGCGCTTGGGCAGGGTCAAGTTATCCACAGCCCCGTGGCCCAGCGCCATCAGGCCTGGCAATCGCTCGATCGGTAATGCCGCGTGTTGCGTCCAGTACAACGCCCGCCCTGGCAGTTGCGCCGTCAACCGTTCGCGGTCGGCTTGGGTGAGGGTGTTGGATTTGTTCAGCACCAGCAGTCCGGCATCCGCCAAGGCTTGTTGCTGTGCATCGGGCAAGGGCTTGCCGTCCAACATCGCCCGGGCATCCAACACCAGCACACAGGGTTGCACCGCCAGCACGCCGAGCCATGGCGCCTCGCTCAACTGCCGCATCAACTGCGCCGGATGACCCAGGCCCGAAGGTTCGATGAACAGCCGATCGGGCCTGGCCTTGCGCAGCAAACGCCCAAGACCGATCTGAAACGGCGCGCCGTTGACGCAGCACAAGCAGCCGCCGGCCACTTCGCCCAGTGCGATACCATCGCCAGCCTGGGTCAGCAGCGCGGCATCCAGGCCGATCTGGCCAAACTCATTGATCAGTACCGCCCAGCGCTCATTGGCCGGGCGTTGGGCCAGCAAATGCTTGATCAGGCTGGTCTTGCCAGCGCCCAAGGGACCGGCGATGACATGGGTGGGAATGTGCTGCAACATAATCGACGACTTTCGATGGAGGTGAAGATGCGAATGATCGGTTGGTTGTTACTGGCACTGACTTCGAACCAGGCATTGGCCCAGGCTTGCGTGGTCCACAGCCAGGCGGAACGACTGGATGTGAAAGTCTGCCAGCAGAACCGCAACATCCCGCAGAAGCTGTTTGCCGGCGGTTTCTGCCAGCCAAACCTTGCCGGTCAGAAAGTCGAGGTGCAATACGTCGATCAATGTCCTGGCGGCGCGTTCGGCGTGTGCAGCAACGCCCAGGTCGCCAATATGCCTTACCGCCAGGATATTCACTATTACGGCGTGGCGACCGATGCCGCTTACCTGCAGCCATTTTGCGAAGGGCAAAGCCAGGGAACCTGGTTCAAGCCTTAAACCAGCCAATCCAGGGTGAGAATCAGGCGACGCTCTCCCGGCGCGGGCTCCGGCGAGCGATGGAGCAGGCCAAACCCCTCATTACCGTGCCATTTCTCGCCTTTAAGCAAGCCGACATCACCGCAACCAAACTGCTGGATCACGCGCGGATCAACCGGCCCGGCTTCAGGCTGTGCCAGGCGCCGGCGGTCCATGGCTGCCTCCTTGAGCCACTGGCTGCCGACACCCGCATAGGTAGTCAGCAACCGCACCGGCACGTGGTCGACATGGAAGCGCGGGCACATGGCCTTATCCAAGGTGCGTAGACGCAAACCGACACGTTGGGCGCCCAGCAGGCAGGCAAACGCACTGACGAGCCAGGAAACATCGGCGATAAAGCCTTCTTAGCCTTGCAGGTCGCTGAAACCCGCAGCCAGGCCGTGCAGCGCCGGCTGGGTGTCTTCCTCTGGCAAGTCGAGCACACGGGATTCGGCCAGTGGCTGGTCCATCGCCAGCACCATGGCGGCAAAATCGCCGATGTGTGCAGGAAGCTGCCGCTGCCAGACCGCCAGGTTGGTGCCGTCCTCCAGGATCTTCGTGAAGATGCCTGGCGTGTCGCCTTGGACCTGCCGGATCTGCATCATTCTTTTCAGAGTCGGCGCCAGCATCACGCTGCGACCTCTTCATGCCATGGGCCGCACGGATCGGGCAACAGCCGCCAGCTTTCGGCGCCGAGGGCCATCTCCGCATCGGTGAGCAGGCAATCGTCCAGCTCAGCGGTAAGTTCGGCAAAATCGATGTCCTGGCCAATGAAGACCAGTTCCTGGCGACAATCGCCCGTGGTGGCCAGCCAGTTCTTCATGATTGTCGCCGTGCTCTCTTCATCCTGCGGCCATTGATTCTTCGGCACGAACCGCCACCAGCGCCCGGCGAAACCATGCCGCATCAAGCCTCCCGCCTGGGACCAACTGCCCGCCTCCTCAGGCTTGCTGGCCAGCCAGAAAAAACCCTTGGAGCGCAGGAGCTTGCCGTTGGGCCACGGACGGTCGATGAAGCTGAAGAACCGTTGGGGATGGAACGGCCGGCGGGCACGGTAGGCAGTCGAGGCGATGCCATATTCCTCGGTTTCTGGCACATGCTCACCACGCAGTTCCTGTAGCCAGCCGGGCGCCTGGGCGGCGCGTTCAAAATCAAAAAGCCCCGTGTCGAGAATTCGGCCCAGGGGCACCTGCCCCATGACCATGGGAATAATCTGTGCCTGGGCGTTGAGGCGCCGCAGAATCGCGCTCAACTCTTCCCGCTCGTGTTGGCTGATCAAGTCGATTTTGCTGATCAGAATGACGTCGGCAAACTCGATCTGTTCGATCAGCAAATCGGTGATCGAGCGCTCATCCTCGTCTCCCAAGGTTTCGCCCCTTGAGGCCAGGCTTTCGGCAGCTTGGTAATCCAACAGGAAGTTCACCCCATCAACCACCGTGACCATGGTGTCGAGTCGCGCCACGTCGGCCAGGCTTCGGCCTTCTTCATCACGTAACGTGAAAGTTTCCGCCTCGGGCAACGGCTCGGAGATTCCCGTGGATTCGATCAACAGGTAATCGAAACGCCCTTCCCTGGCGAGCTGCCCGACTTCTTCAAGCAAGTCCTCACGCAGCGTGCAGCAGATGCAGCCGTTGCTCATCTCGACCAATTTCTCTTCGGAACGACTCAGGGTGACATCTCGCTGGACTTCGCTGCCATCGATGTTGATTTCGCTCATATCGTTGACGATTACGGCGACCCGCAAATTGTCGCGATTACGCAGGACGTGGTTGAGCAGCGTGCTTTTACCGGCACCGAGAAATCCGGAAAGCACGGTTACGGGTAGGCGATTGGGCATCGGTATATCCTCATCGGGCGGCCGCTTCGACGACGGCTCGTTTCCAGGGTTTGGCTGGGTTCAGGGCCTGGTTCTTTTTATGTTATAGTATAACAACACTATTCAACCAGCCCCGCCGGCTCTCATTGGCCCGAGATCAATCCATGCGCGACCATCTGAAATTTGTTTTGGCGGGTCCGCTTTTGCTATGGGCGCTGAGTGCGGCGGCCCAAAGTCCACTATTGGCGAACTGCACCCGAAGCGCGAATTTGCTGGCCTGTGTGGATGGCCAAGGCAATGCCTACAGCGTCGCAACGGCGGGAAATACGATTTATTTACGCGGTTTTGAAGCCGTCAGTCGCCGCTATTGGGCGCAAACGAACAGCCGTTACGGTCAGCTTACGTTCTTTACGGGCTTGGCATCGGATGGAGAAAGTTGGGTTGGCTACAGCCGGCGTGGGGGCTGGACAACCCTTAATCGCTTTTCAAGCTCGGGCGGTAGCGGCGGATCATTTGTATGCGGTCGTATGAACGGTTGTCAGGCTTCACCGCGCTGATGTTTCACGTGGAACGTGAACGTTTAGGAAGATGAAACTCCTTTCATGGAAAAAGGCTTCTTTAATTTTACCGTTATAATATAACATCTAATTTTGAACCTTCGATGGGCCTTGACCATGAATGCGTTAACGCTGCCCGACGTGGCTGCGCAGGTTTCACGTCAAACCCTGCCCCTTGATTGGGTGGGTATGTGCGGCATCGCCACACCGGTGTTGATTGACGGTCAGCGTCTAAGTGCAACGGCCGACGCCGGCGTCAGCCTTGATGACGGTGAAGCGCGCGGTATCCACATGTCACGTTTATACCTGGCGCTAGGGTTGCTTGAGGAAAGGCCACTTTCACCATCGCTAATGCGCCAAATCCTGGAGCAATTCCTCGACAGTCATGAAGGTTTGTCCGTTGCGGCTTCGCTCAGCGTGCACACCGATCTGCTGCTCAAGCGTCCGGCGTTAATCAGCCCGTTGATGGGCTGGAAAGGCTATCCGGTGAGCATTGAAGCTCACTTGAAAAACACAATGTTCCACGTGGAACTGAAAATCCAGATTCCCTATTCCTCGACTTGCCCATGCTCGGCAGCCCTTTCCCGGCAGTTGATTCAGCAGCAATTCGTCGACGATTTCGCCAATAAGAAACCCGAGCACGCTGAAATCCTGGCTTGGTTGGGTTCATCGAATGGGATCGTCGCCACCCCACATAGCCAGCGCAGTACCGCAACCCTGACCCTGCGCCTCGACGCCGATGTTGAGGAATTGCCTCTACAGTCGTTCATCGACGAAGCCGAAGCAGCCCTCGGCACCGCTGTGCAGACCGCCGTCAAACGCGCCGATGAACAAGCATTCGCCCTGGCCAACGGCCAAAACCTGATGTTCTGCGAAGACGCTGCGCGGCGACTGAGCACGGCCCTGGCCCGGTCCCCCGGGATCACTGCCCTGGAGGTACGCGTCGTTCATGCCGAAAGCCTCCATGCCCATGACGCCGTGGCTCAAAGCCGCTGGACCCGAGACCCATCATGATCAACTGCCAAGCACTGCGCTGGGGCATTTCCGGCCAACCACTCACGCCGCCGCTCGCCATGGAGCGGCCGGAAGGCAGCCTCACAGCCATCATCGGTGCCAACGGCTCGGGCAAAAGCAGATTGCTGAAAGTGCTCGCAGGCCTGCAAAAACCGCTCTCCGGCAAGGTCACCCTGAATGTTCCACGACGTGGTGGCGTTTCATTCATGCCACAGCAGCAACATCTGGATCGGCAATTTCCCATCAGCTTGCAAGAATTGGTGGCCGCCGGCTCATGGGGCAATCGGCACACGCCTGCGATGCGAAGACAGTTGCTGCAAACCGTACTCAAGGATTGGGCACTGAGCGGCCTTGAACATCGTCCATTGATGGCGTTGTCCGGGGGCGAGTTGCAACGCGCCCTGCTCGCTCGCCTGAGCCTGGCCGAAGCGCCCTTGCTGTTGCTCGACGAACCCCATGCCGCCCTCGACGAACAAGGCCAGGCGCTACTGTGGAAACACATTCAACGCTGGCATGCCGCAGGGAGAACGATCGTGGTGGTGTGTCATGATTTGGCGGCGGTACGCCAACATGTCCCCCATACGCTGCTGATCAAAAACACTGGCTGCGTGCTGGGCCGCAGTATCGACTTGATTGCCCAACAACCCCAAACGTGGGTGGCTTGATGCTCACGGCCACGCATTTCTGGCAACCCTTCCTGGAGTTTGTCTTCATGCGTCGGGCCTTGCTGGGCGGCCTGGTGTTGGCGTGCAGCACGGCGCCGTTGGGTGTGTTCCTGATTCTTCGGCGCATGAGCTTGATCGGTGACGCGGTGGCTCACGGCATCCTGCCTGGTGCCGCCCTCGGCTTTTGGTTTGCCGGACTAAGCCTGCCAGCGTTGACCATCGGCGGCCTGGGCGCGGGCTTGAGCATGGACGGACTCGCCGCCTGGATTACCCGCCGCACCGGCCTGCGAGAGGACGCCAGCCTCGCGGCGATTTATCCCATTTCCTTGGCCGCGGGTGTGCTGATCCTTGGCATGGCGGGCAAACGCCTGGACTTGCTTCACCTGCTGTTCGGCTCGGCCTTGGCGGTGGACGGCCCGACGCTCTACGGCATGCTGTGGGTTTCCGGCGCCAGCCTGGTGGCGATGGCGTTGATCTATCGACCGTTGCTGCTCGATACACTGGACCCGCTGTTCCTGCAAACCGTGAGTCGTCTCGGCCCGTTGGCCCATGGCGTGTTCCTGACCTTGGTGGTGCTGAACCTGGTGATCGGCTTCCAGGCCATCGGCGCACTGATGGTGGTCGGCCTGATGATGCTGCCGGCCGCCGCGTCGCGATTCTGGAGCCGTCGCCTGCCGCTGCTGATGCTCATCGCCGGACTGCTCGGTTGCCTCTCAGTCTGGCTTGGCCTGTTGCTGTCCTTCTATTACTCACTGCCCAGCGGGCCGTCCATCGTTCTGGTGGCAGGCGTGTTGTATCTGTTGTCGGTGGTATTCGGTCCGGTGCACGGTTTGCTGCGCCGCCCGCCTTTGCTCACATCCCAATGAGGTGTCTCCCGATGCGCGTTCTGCTCGTGCTACTCAGTCTGATGCTGTCCATGTCCCTGTCCGCCGCCGAAAAACTCCAGGTCGTGACCAGCTTCAGCATCCTCGCCGACATGACCCGGCAGGTCGGCGGTGAGCATATTCAAATCACCAACATGGTCGGGCCGGACGCCGATGCACACACCTACGAACCCACGCCAGACGATGCCAAGGCATTGCTCAAGGCAAAACTGATCATCAAGAATGGCTTGGGCTTCGAGCCGTGGCTGGACCGCCTGGTGACCAGCACCGAAACCAGCGCCCCGGTGATCAGCGCCAGCCGCGGCGTTATCCCGCGGTCGTTGGATGAGGATGGCGAGACCATTCCCGATCCGCACGCGTGGCACAACCTGGCGAACGCCGAGCTGTACGTCAGCAACATCACCAAGGCATTGGAAGCGGCCGACCCGGCCAACAAAGCCGATTACGAACGCAACAGCCAGGCGTACCTGAAGAAGATCTACGCCCTGCTCGCCGAAGCCAAGGCCAAGCTCGGCGCATTGCCTGCCGGTAATCGCAAGATCGTGACGTCCCATGATGCATTCGGTTACCTGGGCCAGGCCTACGGCATCGAGTTCATGGCGCCCCAGGGTTTGTCCACCGAGCGTGAACCCTCGGCGGCAGAAGTCGCGGCGCTGATTACCCAGATCCGGCAGGCAAAGGTCAAAGCGGTGTTCATGGAAAACATCAAGGACGCCCGCCTGCTCAAGCAGATCGCCGACGAGAGCGGCGCCCACATCGGTGGCACGCTGTACTCCGATGCACTCGCCGCCAGCGGACCGGCCAGTACGTTCACTGGCCTGTTCGAGTACAACCTCAATACGTTGTATGGAGCGCTGAGTCGGCCGTGATCAGGTTGTGTAATGGGTGGGGAGCATGGGGGCTGCTGCGCAGCCCAGCGGGAGCAAGCTCCCTCGCCACAGGGTTGCTGTCGCCTGAAAGGGTCAAGCCCTCGGCTTGACCGTTCCGCAATCCTGCCCCAGCCACACCGCGCGCGTGTCGAGGCTGCCGTTCTGCTGGATGCCGGTGGCGTTAAAGGTGCCGTTAACCTTGGTGGTGAATTCACGATCGCTCTGGAACGTAGCGACCCCATTCCCCTTGGCTTTCGGGCAACTGAAGCGAAACTTCCACTGATTGCCGGTGCGCTCGGTGATCTCCTGTTTACAACCCGATTGCGGGTCTTGCAGCGGAATATCATTGGTCTGCACCTGCGCCGGGGTCAGGCACACGCGAATGCCTTTACCGCCCATGGTGATCCCCTGCTTTTCCAGCATCGCCCGTTGCTCCGGGGTCATCTGGGTTTGCAACTGGCCGAGGATCAGTTGCAGGTCCGGCAGGTTCTGGTTATCGACCTTCATGTTGCTAGTGGTCAATTCCCACAAACCCGGCTGGAGCATCTGCGCCTGAGCCGCCATCGGAACCGACAAACCCATCGCCAAGGCCACACCCAGCAGACGAACATTCATTGCACAAACTCCAGAGGACAAGTGGCCGTTAGACGCCACCGACAGGCTTCGGTTCAGGGCCAAGACCTGTGAATTAAATAGCGACATTCACCTTGGAACATGGTCTGTTAAGCATTGAAACTTCAGGAGCAAGACTGCCCCATGGATTATTTCGGCCCGCATGTTTTCGGTTACCTGATCGCGCTGCTCCACACCCTGGGTTCCATCGCCGCTGTCCATGCTGTACTGACGGTGCGCACCGCCCAAGGCTCGATTGCCTGGGCCCTGTCGCTGACCTTCATTCCCTACCTGACGTTGATTCCTTATCTGGTGTTCGGCCGCAGCACCTTCGATGGCTACATCAAGGCGCGCCGGCAAGCCAACGAGGAAATGCGCAAGGCGATCTCCGAGCTGAACTGGCGACCGTGGGTCGAAGAAGCCCTGACCGCTCGCGCCTCCCAGGCCTACGCTTCATTGCGGGCCATGCCGAAACTGGGGCGCGCACCGTGCCTGGCGAATAACCAGGTGCGGTTACTCGTCAACGGCCATGCCACGTTCGAAGCGATTTTTCAGGCCATTGAGCAGGCACGACAGGCCGTGCTGATTCAGTTTTTCATCATCCATGACGACCGCCTCGGTCAACGCCTGCAAACACTGCTCTTGAAAAAAGCCGCCGAAGGCGTGGCGGTATACCTACTCTACGACCGTATCGGCAGCCACTCCCTGCCCCACCGTTATGTGCAAGCCTTGCGCGACGGCGGCGTCCATGTAAAAGCGTTCGCCACCCGCAGTGGCTGGCTCAATCGGTTCCAGGTCAACTTTCGCAACCATCGCAAGATCGTCGTTGTGGACGGCGTGCTGGGGTTCGTCGGCGGGCACAACGTCGGTGACGAATACCTGGGCGAAAAACCACCCTTGGCGCCGTGGCGCGACACCCACATCCAAGTGCGCGGGCCGGTGGTGGCAAGCATGCAGGAGTCGTTCGCCGAAGACTGGTTCTGGGCGGCCCGTTCGCTGCCTCCATTGATCCTGCCAGACAGCTACCCAGACGACGGCGTACTGTGCCAGTTGCTAGCCAGCGGCCCGGCCGATGACTATGAAACCTGCTCGTTGTTTTTTGTCGAGGCCATTCACGCCGCCAGCGAACGCGTGTGGATCACTACGCCATACTTCATCCCCGATGAAGCCGTGTTCGCCGCCTTACGCCTGGCGGTACTACGCGGCGTGGATGTGCGCATCCTGCTGCCCTCGCGGCCCGATCACAAGATCGTCTACGCAGCGTCCAGCCTGTATGCATTTGAAGCGGTTCGGGCCGGCGTGCGGGTGTTCCGTTATGCGCCGGGTTTCCTGCACCAGAAAGTGGTGTTGATTGACCGGGAAATCAGCGCCATCGGCAGTGCGAACCTGGACAACCGTTCGTTCCGCTTGAACTTCGAAGTCATGCTGCTCACCGTGGATATTCCGTTCGCCAGCGAGGTCGAGCAGATGCTTGAAGAGGACTTCGCCCAGGCCCAGGAAATCGACAAACAGGAAAGCCGGGAGACCCACCGCCTGCAGAAGATCGGCATGCGGATCGCCCGGCTTATTTCGCCGATTCTTTAAGGGACGTAGAGATCGTCCCGGGTCCAGGGCAACTCGTGACTGCCGTCGGCGTGCGCCTTCACCGCCAGGATCTGGTGCAGATTGATCCAGCCCTTGGCGAACGCGTAGGCGCAGCCGGCCAGGTACAGTCGCCAGATCCGTAACGCCTGCTCCGACACTTCCTTGGACGCCGCCTCAAGGTTGTCCTCCAGGCGTTCACTCCAGTGATCGAGGGTGCGTGCGTAGTGCATGCGCAGGCTTTCCACGTCGACAATCTCTAGCCCGGCTTCGCTGATCTGCGCGGAAATCATCGACAGGTGCGGCAACTCACCGTTGGGGAATACGTACTTCTCAATGAACTCGCCAGCGCCGCGACCGACCGGACGCCCGTCGGTGTGCTTGGCGGTGATGCCATGGTTCATCACCAACCCGCCCTCTCGCACGGCGCCGAACAACGTCTTGCAATACTGCTCGAGGTTGGCATGGCCGACATGCTCGAACATGCCGACGCTGACCACTTTGTCGAAGCGGCCGTCCTGGGGCAGGTCGCGGTAATCCAGCAGTTGCAATTCGACCTGACCCTCCAGGCCTTCGGCCTTGACCCGTTCCCGGGCCAGGGCCAACTGCGCCTTGCTCAGGGTGATACCGAAGACCTTGGCACCGAACTCCCGCGCGGCGTATCGCGCCAGACCGCCCCAGCCGCAGCCGACATCCAGCAGGTAATCGCCTGGCTGCAATCGCAGCTTGCGGCACAGATGACGGAATTTGGCCTGCTGGGCTTGTTCGAGGGTTTCGCTGCCCGGCTCGAAGTAAGCGCAGGAATAGACCATGTCACTGTCGAGCCACAGCTGATAGAACGCATTGGAAAGATCGTAGTGGTAGGAGATCGCCTTGGCGTCGGTTTCCTTGTCGTGGACCGAACGTACCGGCTGGTTACCGGCATCATCCGCCACCAATGCCTGGCTCAATTCATCGCAGACCCGAATGACTTCGTGGATCGAACCTTCGAGTTCCAGCTTGCCTTCGACAAACGCCGCCCCCAATGCGTCCAGGCTGGGGTGGGTGAATTGCGCGACCATTTGTGGGTCCTTGACCACAATCGTGACGCTGGGATCGGCACCCAATGAAAATTCATGGCCATCCCAGAGCCGCAGCCGAAGCGGGAGATGCAGATTCTGTAAGGCCGGTGGAAGTTGCGCGAGCATGGATAATCCCCCTTGTTTCAGACGTCTGAAATGAGGGTAGACCATGTTAGAAAAATAGCTGGCTATCGAATTTATAGCCTTTTTCTATCGCTGTCCCATAACACTCCCTGTGACGGGTAAGTCCCGCGGCGGTATGCCCTCTCCAACAGCAGACTGCGCGTGGAACGCACAGTTCGCCTGGAGCTATCCAACGGTGCCTTTCGCTTGGACCTTGAGCAATGGCTCATGGAAGCGCAGCAAGCGCCCGGCATTACCCAAGACTAGCAGCGTACTCAAATTGTGCAGCAACGCTGCGATCATTGCCCCCGCCGCGCCAAGCCAACCGAAAGCGGCAAACGCAACGATGGCCAACGTCCAACCCAAGCCAATGATCACGTTGACCTGCAACGTGCGACGGCACTGGCGACTCAACCGCACGCAGGTGCCGAGGCGCCGCAGGTCGCTGCCGATCAACACGATGTCCGCCGACGCCAGGGCGATGTCGGCACCGCCCGCGCCCATGGCCACACCTACCACCCCGGCCTTGAGCGCCAGGGAATCGTTGATGCCATCGCCTACCACCATGGGGCGGAACCCATGGTCGATTTCAGCCATGACCCGTTCAAGTTTGTCTTCCGGCAAGGCCTGGGCTTGCACCTCGCTGATGCCGACGTCCCGGGCCAGGGTCGCAGCCACGCTCTGACGGTCGCCGGTCAACAGCAGCTGGCGGCCCAGACCCAAGTCCCGCAGTTCAGCCATGGCCATCTGCGCCTCCGGCTTGACGCTGTCGGCCAGCAGCAGCCAGGCAAGAAATTGCCCGTCCAAGGCCAGCCCGGCAATCGGACCGTCGTGCTCAGGGATCGCCGATGTTTGAATGCCCAGCTGTGTAAACAATTCCGGCCGACCGAGGGCCGCTTCACCCTGTGCGGTCATGGCGACCACACCCAACCCTTGGCGCTCACGGATATCCGACAGCGGCAGGCCGTTTTCCTGTTCCACCAACCCCGCCAATGCACGACTGACCGGATGACTGCTGGCCGAACCCAGGCTGGCGGCCAATGGCAGCAACAACGATGCGTGGGCATCCTGGGCACGTTCGATGGATTGCAGGCGCAGCACGCCGTAGGTCAAGGTGCCGGTCTTATCGACCACCAATGAGGTCAGGTCCGCCAGCTCTTCCAGGAAGGCCGAGCTGCGGATCAGGATCCCGTGGCGCGCCGCCACCGCAATGCCGGCAATGGCCGTGGCTGGCGCCGACAGCACCAACGCGCAAGGACACGCCGCCACCAATACCGCCAACATCGCCTGGGCATCGTTGGTGACGAACCAGGTCACGGCTGCCAGCAACAGCACCAGTACCAAGTAGCTGCCGGCATAGCGCTCCAACAAACGGGTAATGGGTGGCTTGGAACGTTCGGCGTTTTGCATCAGGGCAATGACTTTGCCCAGGGTGGACGCTTCGCCGGTGCGGGTCACTTCCAGGCGCAGCAGGCCGTCCAGATTGATCGCTCCGCCATAGATCTCGGTGCCAACGACTGCCTCCAGCGGCACCGATTCACCGGTGATGGGCGCGGTGTCGAGGCTGGCCTGGCCGGACAATACGCGGCCATCGGCCGGCACTCGGTCGCCGGCGCGCACCTCGACGACATCGCCAGGCTGGAGAGTCGCGTTGTCGACATCAATGATCGAGCCATCGGCCTGCACTTTGCGACCTTGGCTGCGGGTCAATTGGCCAAGGGCATGGATCGCTTCCTGGGAACCAATGACACTGCGCTCTTCCAGCACATGACCGAAGATCATGATGATCGGCAGTAACGCCGCCGTCAGCAGATCGCCAGTGGCCCAGGCGCCGAGCATCGCCAGGGCGATCAGTTGGTCAGTGATCCCGTGCAGGCTTGGGTAACGCAAGCTGTACCAGGCCGAACGCATCACCGGCACGGCCACCAGCAGCGAGGCGACCCCCAACAGCAGTTGGCTGACACCGCTCTGCTCCGGCGACCAGCCGCGCCATGCCAGGCCCAATGCGAGCAAGCCGAGGGCGACCATTGCCAAGGTCAATTGCCGAGCAGCGGTGCGTTGTTCCGCCGAGGACAACATCGGTGCTGCGGGGGTTTGCGCGCTCATTGGCCGGCTCCCTGGATGATCAGACGAGAATCATCTTTCGGGTCGACCGTGGTCACAGAACCGGCCTGTCGAAGGATGGCAGGCATGCGTTCGCGATACAGGCGCAGCAGCATTTGCGGATCACTGCCTTGGGTCTTCGCCAGGCCGAGCACCGTGGCCGTGTCGGCCGAAGCCTTGGCGAGCCGTTCGCTGGCCTGGGCGTGAGCGACTTGCACGGCACGGTCTGCGTCTTGGCGAGCGGCCTGGGTGAGTTTTTCCGCTTCGGTGCGGGCGTTGGCAACGGCTTTGTCGGCCTGCTGGCTGGCGGTCAGCACCGCATTGAACGCACTCACCGCCGGCCCCGGCAGACTCGATTGCACATCGACCCGCACCACTTCGATGCCCAGCCCCTGCCCTGTCGCCGCCAAATCAGCCAAGCGTCGGTTGATGCCTTGCACCAGATCACCCCGCAAGCGTTCACGCCGCTCGGCGGCTTGGTTATCGCTGCCCATCAGTTCGGGGCGAGCCACCAGAATGGAGTCCAGGTCCCGGGCCGCGGTCAGGGCGACGGCGCTGCGGGTCGCCAGCCGGTCCAGCGCCGGCAGGACATGCTCACCTTGTAGAACGAAGGCGTAAGGGTCGGTGACTTTGTAAAACACGCGCACATCCAGTTGCACCGCGCCGGCATCACCGGTCAATAAATAACCAGAACCGGCCAACGCATCGCTGACCGGCGTGGCGAAACTGGCGACACGATCGGCTTGCAAGGCCGCATCCGAGCGCAGCAGATTTTCCACCCGCCGCTCAAGCACCCGATCCGCGGCAGGCAGCAGGATCACTTGTTCCACGGGACGCGGCCACGCCAGTAAGAGACCGGCATTCTGGACTCGATCCAAGGCGCCAAAGTGCAGGATCACCGCGCGATTCTGCGGATCGATTTGCCGCACATTGGAAAAGACCCAAGCCAACGCCGCCAACACCGTCACGGCGTAAAGCGCCAGGAACGCCAGGCGCCCGGCCTGGATCCACGGACTGGATAACTCGTTTGTTCCACGTGGAACCACACTCATGGTTGTGTTCCACCTTTGCTTTCCACGGAAGCAGGGCCGTCCACCAGCACACGGAATGGCGCGGCATCGGTGCGCAAAATGAGCTTGGTGCCAGGGCCGACGATGGTGCCCAAGGTGTCCAGCGAACGCAGCAAGTTGTAGAGCTGCGGGGAGCCAGCGTATGCCCGACCATAAATCTCGGCCGCTGCTACCCGGGACTGCGCTTCGATATTTGCTGCCTTCACCGTTGCATCCGCTTGCACCACACGGGCATCACGCTCCGCGGCGGAGCGAATCTGCGCCGCCTCCCGTTTGCCGATGGCGGTGCGCTCGGTGGCGATCGTCTCGCGCTCGGCTCGCATGCGATCCACCGTTGCGGTCAGTGTCACAGAGGGCAAGGTCAAGCGCTCGATACCGACTTGCAACACACGCACGCCGTAAGTGGTAAGCAACTGTTGATCGATCTGCTGACGCAGCTGGGCTTCGAAATCGGCAATGCGCACCTGGCTGGCATCGGTGTTGACCAGGTTCGCCAAGTCGAAACTGGCGGCCGTGGTTTCCAGCGCTGAGCCGACAAACGTGCGGATCTGTCGCGCCGCTTCGTCCGGTTGGTTCTGCACCGCGCGCATGAAACGCTGCACGTTGTCCGGATCACCCTGCACCTGCCAAGCCACATACGCCTGGACGATGATCCGCAGTCCGTCGCGAGTACCGACGTCCTGCAGGCCGCTGGATGTGGTACGCAATCGCAGGTCCACCGGGATCGCCGCCTCGAACGGCGCCGGCCAGCGCCACCCCAGGCCGGGTTGCAGCAACACCCGGGCCGGATTACCGAAACGGGTGATGACCGTGGCCTCCCCCGAACGCACCTGCCGCAGGCTCGCGGCCGCGACGGCGAATGTCACCAACAACACCGCCCAGCCCATCCGTCGCCAAGGAAACGGACCGGCTTGCTGCGGATCGCCGTGATGGTGGTGGTGATGACCGCCATGGCCGTCATCGTGACCGGCGTGGTCGTGGTGACCGTGTGAAGAGGACTGGCTCAATGGGCAGCTCCTGGTGAGGCAGGGTTACGCGGCGACGCGGGGTCGGCCGGCAGCGTGAAGGTACGCAAGTCGATGGTCGGCGCGTTGCTGTTGCCGCCCAGGCGATGATCGAGAATCAGCAACTGGGCATTGCCCAGGCCCTGGCTCAGTTGGCTCAGATAGTGTTCCAGCATAAAAGCGTGCCCCGCCGTGGCATAGGCTTTGCGGTCGGCGCTGAAACGCAAATCGGCAGCCTGGGCGGTCGCGTTGATTTCCTGGGCCGTGGCAGTGGCCTGGTCATGGGCGATGCTCGCCTGCAACTGCGCTTGGTTGGTCTGTTCCGCCGCCGCACCACGCTCCCGGGCGATCAATGCTTGGGCGCCGATCTGCGCCGCCTGCACGCCGTGGTAGGCATTGGCTGCACCGGCCGGCGGATGAATCGCCTCCACCACCGTCGCCAGGATTTCCACACCGCTGTCGAGCGACTGCAAATCCGCCTGCACGGCGCGACCAATTTCGTCGGCCAGACTGACACGGTCCGCACCCAGCAAACCATCCAACGTGCGCGAAGCAAATTCATGCACCAGGATGCGGCTAGCGGTGCTGCGGATCAGCGTTGGCACATCGGCGCTGTTGTAGGCCGCCGCCAATGCCGCGGCGTCAGTCAGGCCGATGCGATAGACAAACCGCACGTCCATGTTGACGATCTGGAAGCTCTGTTGGTCGGCACGACGGCTGGCAATGACCTGGGACTTGTCGTTCACATGGCTGGCGTCCCACAACCGATTGGCAATGGCCGGCGCCGGGCCTTCCGCCGGCGCAGCCTCGACCACCGCCCGGTTATCCGCGGCGCTGGTCGCCAGTTCATGCACAACACCGTTCTCGACGTTGAGCACCCTGCCCCACGGCCAAGGCAACGCGACGTGCAAACCGGGGCCGAATACTTCTACCGGTTTACCGAAACGCTCATAGATGCCCCGCCCTTGCAGCGGTACCTCATGTACGCCCGTCAACAACCAGCCCACCAGCGCCACTAGCGCCAACACCGGCAAAAAAGCCCGGCGCATGTAGCTGAAGGCCCAGATCTGGCGCAGGTCGATGCCAAAACGGTTGTGCAGCTCATGCTGCAAGGCCAGCAACGGTTGCGGCGGCCAGCGCAGCAGATCGGCGATGACGCTGCGCCCCAGCAGCGTCGGTTCCAGGCTGTCCCGGCGCGGAATGAATAACGACAGCACCGCGCGCAGCAACAACTCCGCCGCCCCCAGCCCCGGCAATAGCCCCATCAGTACCGCCAGGCGCATCGGCCAGAGAGACGTTTCGGTGGCGAACAGCAAGCACAAGGCACCGAGTACCAGCACGATGATCGCCACTCGGGGCAGTTGCGCCAGCGCCGGCGCTTCCGGCCATTGCGCCGTGGATTGCTGAGCCAATTGCCGCTCGAATACCAATAACCCGAACGCCAACAACAACGACAGCACCGCCCCCACACTGGCCGAGACCCCGAGGGTGGCAGCGGGCAATTGCAAGTCCCAGGCTTGCTCCAGGCTCAGTAATGCCAGCACCGCCCAACCGGCCAGCCACAGCGTAGGCGCTCCGATTTGCTTGAGCAGGCCGACCGAGCGTGCGCCGATGCGGTCCAGCAACCGCTCATACCAACCCAGGTTATCAACAGGCACGTTTTCAATCGGCAGGTTATCCACAGGCGGCAACAGCGCTTTGCTGCGCCATAACGTCACCCACCAGGCCGATTGCAAGCCTGCCACCAGCACCAACAGCCCCGCACTTTGGCTGACCAACAAGGCTGGCCATAGCGATTGCGGCGAGAACACCCCGATAAAAAACGCCAGTACCAGGCCCACGCCCGCCACGCTTCCCAAGGCGAAGGCGATCCGTTTCAAGCGGCGCCCTTGGAACGACGCTCGCTGAAAACGCGGCCATTCGGCGACTTGTGCCCCCTCGATAGCTAGATCGACTTGCATACCACCCCAGCACTTGTGGCGATCAAAATCCGGGCCCGTGGGCAGACGCCACCGACACGCTGTTATAGGTCGTTACCTTATTACGATTGCTGTGAAATTTCCGTTTTGAATTCTTCATGGCAAGGCCCACGCTGGCCGCTTGACTTAAGCCTTGACCGTAATCTCTGGAAACGCTCATATTACAGCCATAATTTTTTATCAGGCCAAGCGGGAGAACAGCGATGAGCAACTACGACGTGGTCATTCTGGGCGGCGGCCCTGGCGGGTATAACGCGGCGATTCGGGCCGGGCAGTTGGGACTGAAGGCCGCCTGCGTCGAAGGTCGAGCCACCCTGGGCGGCACCTGCCTGAACGTTGGTTGCATGCCCTCCAAGGCGCTGCTGCATGCCTCGGAACTGTACGAAGCGGCCACGGGCGCGGAGTTCGCCACCCTGGGCATTGAAGTCAGCCCCACCCTCAACCTTGCGCAAATGATGAAGCAGAAAGACGACAGCGTGGCGGGCCTGACCAAAGGCATCGAGTTTCTGTTTCGCAAGAACAAAGTCGACTGGATCAAAGGTTGGGGCCATATCGACGGGCCGGGCAAGGTGACCGTCACCGCTGACGATGGGACCAAGACCGAACTGAGCGCCAAGGACATCGTCATCGCCACCGGCTCGGAGCCCATGCCGCTGCCAGGCGTGACCATCGATAACCAACGCATCCTCGATTCCACCGGTGCCTTGTCCCTGGGTGAGGTGCCCCGGCATCTGGTGGTGATCGGCGCCGGCGTGATCGGCCTGGAACTGGGCTCGGTCTGGCGGCGCCTGGGCGCCCAGGTCACCGTGGTGGAATACCTGGATCGCATCTGCCCGGGCGTGGACGGCGAGGCTGGCAAGACCTTGCAACGGGCCTTGGCTAAACAAGGCATCCAATTCAAGTTGAGTGCGAAGGTCACCGGCGCCGCTACTTCGGGCAGCGGCGTGCAATTGCAGGTCGAACCGGCGGCGGGCGGAGAAGCACAGACCCTGGACGCCGATTATGTGCTGGTCGCCATCGGTCGTCGGCCCTACACGCAAGGGCTGGGACTGGAGAACGTCGGGTTGAGCACCGACAAACGCGGCATGCTCGCCAACCAGCGTCACCGCACCGAAGCGCCCGGCGTCTGGGTGATTGGCGACGTGACGGCCGGACCGATGCTGGCCCACAAGGCCGAAGACGAAGCCATGGCCTGCATCGAACAGATCGCCGGCAAGGCCGCCGAGGTCAATTATGGGCTGATCCCCAGCGTCATCTACACCCGTCCGGAACTGGCCAGCGTCGGCAAGACCGAGGAACAACTCAAGGCTGAAGGCCGGGCCTACAAGGTCGGCAAGTTTCCGTTCACCGCCAACAGCCGAGCCAAGATCAACCACGAGACCGAAGGGTTCGCCAAGGTCCTGGCCGATGAACGCACCGATGAAATCCTTGGCGTGCACCTGGTGGGCCCGAGCGTCAGCGAGATGATCGGTGAGTACTGCGTGGCCATGGAATTCAGCGCCTCGGCCGAGGACATCGCCCTGACCTGCCACCCCCACCCTACCCGCTCGGAGGCCCTGCGCCAGGCGGCCATGAACGTGGAGGGGATGGCGACGCAGATGTAGGAACAACGCAAAGCTGGAGCGAACAATTTTTTGTGGCGAGGGAGCTTGCTCCCGCTGGACCGCGAAGCGGTCCCCATCGTTTCCCAGGTCAGGCAGCAGACTCGCAAAATGACGGCCGCTGCGCAGCCG
The DNA here is from genome assembly GCF_023701885.1 of Pseudomonas sp. CG7. Taxonomy (NCBI): domain Bacteria; kingdom Pseudomonadati; phylum Pseudomonadota; class Gammaproteobacteria; order Pseudomonadales; family Pseudomonadaceae; genus Pseudomonas; species Pseudomonas sp. CG7. The sequence continues at coordinate 20,871 of NZ_JABAEE010000090.1, forward strand.
AGCGGGAGCAAGCTCCCTCGCCACAATTTGTGTTCGGCTGGCCGTTAGTTTAGCTGGCCGACATCCGCGCCTTGCGCCGGCGCCGGCTGATCAGCCCCAACGCCATCGCCACCACCAGCACGACCCCGCCCACTTGCAGCCAAACCTTGTAAGGCCGCAGCGTCGAGCGAATCGGGTCCAAGGCCTGGGTCACGTAGCGTTTGTTCGCCGAGCTGAAATCCGGTTCCTGGCATTGATGGCCGAAATCCCCGGCCCAAACCACATACGGACCGTCCTTCACATAACGCTGGTACAACACGCTTTGCTCTTCAAGGCTGGAGTTGTATCCCACGGCTTTGCACAGCACCGCCGCAAACGCCTGGCTGGTATGGGGCAGATAATCCGCCGCTTGGCTCGCCAGCGCCGTAGCGACAAACCGATAGTGATAACGCACGTCCGGCTGCGCGGCGCTGGCCTGCTGGCGTTGCACTTCCCCTTCGGCCACCAGCGGCCCGACTTTCAGCTCGACCGGTTCCAGGCTGTAGTTGCCGCCCAGGCTGGCGTAATCCGGCGCCATCTCATAGCCGAGCAGTTCCATACCCCATTTACGCGCCATCCGCGACGCATTGAAATACGCCTCGGCCCGCCGGGTTGGCCACCATTTGGACTCTGCATCCTGGCGCAACTGCCCATAGGCACGGGCCTTGTTCTGCAGGTCCGGGTTATCGAAATAAGCCGGCGCCTCATCAAAGCGCCCTTCCCTCAGCAAACGCCGACCCAGCAGATTGCGCAGGCTCGCGGCCACGGGCAGCGGCACGTAGTTGTCTCGATCCTCCTGGCTCAATGCCGGTGGCGCCGGGACTTGGGCGTCGACGTACTGCTTGAGCTCCTCCACCGTGAGCACCCGCTCAGCGACGGCGGCGGCGTCATACCAATAGTTGCCCTGGCCGCGATAGAGCTGATCGAAGGCTTGCAGATAATCACCGCGCTGCAAGGCCAGGATTGCGCTTTCACCCTCGCCCCGGCACTTGGGTTGCACCGACTCGTAGTTCCACTCCGGTGTGCGACGGTTGCCCCAGGACTCAGCGTGCGGAAAGGCCTGGGCGGCCTTGGCATACGCTGCCGCCGCGGCCACCTTATCGCCATCGCGCAAGGCCAGCTTGGCGCGCACCCACCAGGCCAGGCCTGTGTCGGCAGCCTTTTGCACAAAAGCCTGGGCGCTGGCGTAATCGCCGTGCTGGTAACTCACCGCTGCCAGGCGGTCGGCGTCGTCCAGGTTGTCCCGAGCGTTGGCCTGCAACAGTTTGACCAACCTCTTCTCACCCGAAGGTTCTTCACCGTCCCACCAGCCGACGCGGCTGAGCAGATAGGCGGTGACCAGACGTTGCACCGACTTGGTCTTGAGCAATTCACTCAAGCGTTCATCTGGCTGGACGCTCAAGCCTTGTGCCAATTGCAGCAACGAGCTGTAGCCGACCGGTGAGCCTTGCAAGTTCTGGATCGCGTACAGGCCGATGGCGCTGTCCCAGTCGTCTGCGGTGTAGGCCACCCGGGCTTCTTCACCGAGGCTGGCAATACCCAGCTCCAACGGATCGCTGAAGCCGGCAATGCTCATTTCCCGGGCCTGGCGAAACACTGCGCGCGCCTGGTCCTGCAAGGCCACGGGGTCGCCACTGCCCGCCTCGGTGCTCACGGCGAACAAGGCCCGTCCCAGGGAATACGCGGCCCAGGTGCTGCGCAACCGACGTTGATCAGCCGGCAATGCCAGCAATTGCTGGAAGGCCTCCACGGCGCGCTGATGTTCACCGACATTAAAAGCCGCCGCGCCGAGCGCATACAGGCGCAGCTCGTCCGGCAGATTCGCCGCTTCAGCCGCCACCTGGTCGATGTCAGTCAACGCGCGCAAGCGCTCCACCACCGCTTGTTGCGGCGGTGTGAGGCCAATCTGTTCGGCCTTGGTGCGTTGCTCCACGTAGGAAGGCAGGTCGTCATAGCTGTAGTCCGGGTTGCGCGTCGCCTCGGTGGCCGGCTTGAGCCCGGCAATCGCCTGGCCGAGACGGCTGACCTCGAAGCGAAAGCTGCCTTCGGGCAATTCCGCCAACGTCTGGGCGCGGTTATCCAGCAGGCGCATCGGGAAATCCGGCCCGCAGGCCAGCGCCGGGCCCAACGGCAGGCAGAGGCTCAGGCACAGCAGATGACGAGGCCACTCACGGGTAAACATTGAAACCTCCTTGGTCGATTTTCGTACAGCGCGCCCAGCCGATTGCCCGTTGGCTACCCGCCGCCAAGCGACCTTCCTGAATGCGGGTGAAGGTAAGCAGTCCGGGGGTTTGTTGCAACGTATAACCGGCGAAGGCATCGACACCGTCACAGGCGCCGACCGTCAGCGTCAGCCGCTGGGGCCAGGGACTGTCAAGATTGCCCTGGTTGACCAGGCGGATATCGTACAAGCCGTCCTGCTGCTCCCACTGCAACGCCAGGCGACTGTCCAGATGATCGCCCCGAGCGACAGCACCGAGGGTGGTCAGGCTCCATGCCCGTCGGTCCCCGGCCAGGGGCAGGCGAAACCAGATCAGCCCGGCAAGATGTTGCGGCGGGTCCGCCCGCAAATCTGCCGCAAGCCCGGCCACTTGTTGCGGATCGGCCAGCAACTCCTGACGCTCGCCGCCGCGATCGATCGGCACTTCGCTTTCCACCACCGGCATGCCGCTCTCCTGGGTCAGCAGCGCCACGCCGTAGGCCGGCAGGGCCAGGTAAAACGGCCGCGAGGTGAGTTCACCCCAGCGTTGTGCCCAGCGTCGGGCCTGTTTCGGGTCGAACAGGCCTTGCCGTGGATCACTTACCGCGTGGACCTGCAGCACGCTGCTGTCCACCGCTTCCAGCACCCCCGGCAATACGGGGCTGTCGAGCCAGGCCGGTAGCGCCGTGATGCTGAGCCGCAGATTGGCCGGCAGGCTGTGCCGCAGTTGGCCGAGGAATTGTCCATAGGCCGGCAACCGCGCATTGCCAGCATCGTGGTCGATCTCCACGCCCACCGGGGTCAGGCCTTGGGCTTGCCAATCGCCCAGCACTTGCTGGATTTGCGCGATGACTTCGTCTTGGTCCAGGGCCTTTAGCTGGCCGTCCAGGCGAATCACGGCGATCAGCGGACGGCCGTCCGCCTTGAGCAAGGCCGGATCGATCCGCGCACGGCGCCAGCCCGCCTCGGGAAACGCCTGCAACGCCAGCACCCGCAGCGTGGAAAAGTCACCCTGGCTTTGGCGCAGCGCCAGCCCGTGGGCCGGCGTCCATTGGCGTTGCCAGATATAGAGTTGTTGATCGAGGGCCGGCGCCGGGGATTGTTCGCAGCCCCCTAGAAGCAACGCGGCGAGGCCCAGGGTGAGCCGGAAAAGAAACGTCATGAAGCCTTACCATCCATAAAAGTCTGGCAGATTACGCCCCCCGGACCCTGGCGAATATCTGTGGCGAGGGAGCTTGCTCCCGCTTGGGTGCGCAGCGCCCACCAAAAGGGGGGGGCCTCGGCACCCCGCCGGCGCACGGTGCCTCGGCCCACCCGGGGGCCGGGCGGGGACGGGCGCGCG